>NZ_JBKEIS010000040.1:0-2479 GCF_046365365.1 Oribacterium sp. P9
CTGTATGTTGTAAACTAATAATACTAGTAATTGGAAATAAAAATCCCTGAAATTGGAAAAGGAATTCCCTATAAATGGAAAGGACACGTTGAAACACCAACCAATCAAAATTATCCTTTATCTAAAGCACAACCAATAGATAAGGGAGGAAAGGAAGATGCTCAGCATGTCCGATATCAATCATATCAGAGATTTATACCAAAGTGGCTATAAGATCAGTGAAATTCACAAAAAAAACGGTGCTGATCCTAAAACCATAAAGAAATACCTGGAGAAGGAGGATTTTTCGGACAGCCCAGTTACGGTTTCGCCAAAGTCATCCATTCTTGATCCGTTTAAACCGGCGATCAGGCAGTGGCTTGAGGAGGACCGAAAACACTGGTGCAAACAACATCATACAGCACAGCGGGTCTACGACCGGCTGGTTGAGGAACAAGGTTATACAGGCAGCTACGAGACAGTACAGCGGTATCTGAAAAAGATCCGTAAGGATGTCCAGAACAAAGCTTCGCAGGAACTGGTCTGGGATCCCGGCTATGCTCAAGTGGATTTCGGAGAGGCGGATTTCTATGAGGACAACCGTTGCGTTCGCAGGAAATATCTGGTCGTTTCGTTTCCGTTCAGCAATGACTCCTATACTCAGCTCTTCTGTGGTGAAAACGCAGAGTGCGTCTGTCAGGGACTTGAGGATATCTTTACCCACATCGGAGGAGTTCCGCCGGTCCTGATCTTCGACAATGCTACCGGAGTCGGCCATCGGGTACATGACAAAGTTATCGAAACCGAGATGTTTAAAAAGTTCCGTGCTCAATACCGCTTTCAGGTCAGGTACTGTAATCCAGAATCCGGCTGGGAAAAGGGCAATGTCGAGAATAAAGTAGGGACGATCCGGAGAAACCTCTTTGTGCCAGCGCCACACTATCATGACATGGTCGAATATAACAAGACTCTGCTCCCAATGAATAAGCGCAAGGCTGCCAAGCCTCATTACAAAAAGTTGCAGCTGATCAAAGATCTCTTCAAAGAAGACCAGAAGCAGTTCCTGACCCTTCCATCAAGTGCATTTGATGTATGTCGGTATGACTGGTTCAAGGCAGATGGCTACGGCAAGGTATGCATTGACGGAAAGCATTACTATTCAACCAAACCTGAACTCCATAATCAGAAAGTGTTAATCGGTATCAGAGCTCATTACATTGATGTTCTCGAGGAAAATGGTCAGTTGATCGTACGGTACCGACGTCAATACGGCGATGTACGGACCGACGTTTCTGATTATAGCACGACACTCAGCGTACTTTCCCGAAATGCCGGTGCCTGGAACAACAGCGGTATACGGAAGGAACTTCCGGATCCGCTCAGGGATTACCTGGACGGACTGGAAAAACCGGAGCTTAAGGAAAAGCTCAGACTTATGAGCGGGCTTAACGATGAGTATGGTTACAGAGCGGCTGTGGATGCCATGACTATGTCCCTTAAAAACGGAGATGTTAATTCATCCGATGCCACGATTATTGCGCAACGCATCACAGGCTATGGTATTGATACCCCTCCGGAGTCAGGACCATCTTTGGAAGTGTATGATAGGGCGTTTTGGGGTCCAGGAAGGGAGGACGAGGCATCATGATAACAGCAAAGGAACAGACCGGGATACTCGACGACATCAACGGTTACTGCAAAAAACTGTTTTTCACGGCAGCAATCCCAGAAATGTGCCAGACGGATGGTACCCCTAAGCAGATCGAGTATCTGCACGATGCCCTCAAAAAGGAAATCGAAAATCGGGAGATCAATCACATCCACCGGCTGATCAAACGAGCCCGCTTCCCCGTTTATAAAACCTTTGATGGCTATGACTTTTGCCAGACCAAACTGCCTCCAGCTCTGACAAAAGAGGATCTGTTAAATGTCTCTTTCATCGAAAAGAAGCAGAACCTGGTTCTCTATGGACCAGTGGGGCTTGGGAAGACACATATGGCAATCGCCGCAGGCGTACTGGCCTGCAAAAAAGGCTATAAGGTGCGTTTCTATACGGTGACTGAATTGGTCCTGAAACTCGCCGAGGCGCGAAAAAACGGTACGCTGGAGCGCCTGAGAACAACTCTTAACCAACAGGACCTGCTGATCCTCGATGAGTGGGGTTATGTGCCGGTAGACCGGGACGGATCCGAGCTGCTTTTTCAGGTCATATCGGACAGCTACGAAAGCAGAAGTCTGATCCTGACCACAAATATTGAGTTTTCAAAATGGGGTGGCATCTTTACGGATGAACAGATGGCTGCCGCGATGATTGACCGTCTCGTCCATCATGGACACTTAATCATGTTCGACGGGAAAAGTTATCGGATGCAGCATGCATTGATGCGCCAGACAGTACCTCAGAATGAAGAAATCGTGTCCTGACAAAAACAAGGAATTCCCTTTCCAAAAACAGGGAATTTTGATGACAATTTTGAGGATTAACTATTGACAATATACA
>NZ_JBKEIS010000041.1:0-1939 GCF_046365365.1 Oribacterium sp. P9
TCTAAAACGGAACAGCGGTACTGTGGCGCCGGAACGGCGGTTCAGAATCGCCCGGAATACTCACTTACCTCCGATAGTAATCGGCACCTCTTGTGATGCCATGTGCTTTATGTGTGGTCTTGGATTCAGTTGTTTCTGATTCTGGTTTTACAGAACCTGTCACAAGGATGTTTTTAATACTCTTGTAACTGGGTGAGGATGTATAGGATAAAGCTTTTTTACAGGCTGCTTCAAGCAATGCATCTGAGTATTTCTCAGCAAGCTTTAGAAGTCCCATACAACTTCGGTAGGTCTGTTGTTCCACACTTTTGGAGGTCAGTATTGCATTAACCACAGTGTATGTATTTATGCCAATCCGCTCAGCCCATTTGCGGAACCGGTCACCGTTCCATTCCAGATATTTCTGGTGGTCTTCCGGCATATGTTCCGTGATAGTGCTGTACTGCCCAGGGCGTCCTTTCAGACGACGATGGGAAGCAATACGGTTATGATTGTAGAAAATTTCAATAGTGGTATCTGTTACCTTCACATCAACTTTCTTTTTGATATATTCATAAGGAACTGAGTATAGCATTCCGTCCACAGATATGTGATAATTGAACTGGACGGTGGCTGTTTTCCAGTCACTCAGTTCAAAACGGGTAGCAGGTAATGGTGCCAGCAATGGTTTTTCTTCCTCAAGAAATAAGATTCGCCGACTACCCTCTTTCTTTTGAAAGAGCCTTTGGTTGAACAGTTCGAGCTTGTCTCTGATTGCACGATTTAATTCGGCAAGGGAGAAGAACTGTTCATCCCGAAGTGCTGCTGTTATCCAGGTAGAGATATTTCCTACCGTTCCTTCAGCATTCGGCTTATCCTTGGGAGCTCTGACACGTGCCGGAATAATAGCGGTGCCATAGTGTTCAGCCATTTCCTGATAGGTTTCATTAATCTGCTGGTCTTTAAGTCCACCATTGTGAACAACTGCAGTTTTGCAGTTATCCGGTACGAGAATCCTGGCAACACCGCCAAAGTACTCGTACATATGGACATGAGCATTAATCCATGATTTCTGCTTCATATCCAGAAATGCTTCCACGTATGTATACTGGCTGTAAGTCATTACACCAACAAATATGTAGGCTTTCATGATTTCTCCGGTATCCGGATCAATGATTGTTGCAGGATCCCCTGCCCAGTCAACTTCAACCTGTTCACCGGGTTTCCGGTTGATATGCATGGTAGCACGATGTTTCTGCTCATCCTGTTGGATGTGGTAGCAGAACTGAGAATACATGAGTGGTTCTTCGCCATTGGCACGGCAATCCTCCATGTATTCAGTCCACAGGAGCTTTTTACTTACTCCGTTACGAAGTAGCTCCTTGCGGATGTAGTCGTAGTCAGGCATACGTTTATTAGGCGATACCTTGTTCTCTTTAGAGAACATGAGCTTTTGAAGCTCTGTGTCAGTCATTGCTTCATCAAGTGGCCATGAAAGTTTTAATTCTCTGGCACGTTTTTGGACTTTGACGACAGTTTTTTGTGCGACACCACAACTAGCCATGATATCGCGTTGTGAGAATCCCAGGCCAGTAAGGCGAATGATTTCTCTGTACTTGGTCATAATTGTGACCTCCTTACAATGAATTTACACCAACTGGTGCATGAGCTCATTATAAGGTTTTTATAGATAAATCGATTTCCTATTTAACGGAAACGCGATTTCCAATTAAGCGGATTAGCGATTTCCATACGCCGGACAGGTGATGGATTTCACCCCGGATTATTCATCTGCCACATAACTGACCATGTGGTCATCGATCAGTCGTAAGCGCTCAGTGTCAGTGCGGCTAGTTTGATACTTTTGAAAATGCCATAATCATGGAAAACGAGAGTATTTTACTCTGAAACAAAGCCTTCCGGGTAGCCAAAAAAGCGCAGACTGCCCCTATCAAGCTTT
>NZ_JBKEIS010000042.1:0-1643 GCF_046365365.1 Oribacterium sp. P9
TGAGTATTCCGGGCGATTCTGAACCGCCGTTCCGGCGCCACAGTACCGCTGTTCCGTTTTAGATGATACCACGATTCCGGGAATCGGATACCGAGGTTCCGGTCAGATGGTACCGTTTCCTTTATAATGAATTCATACGCTTTGCAGCGTAAATTCATTACGAAGGAGGTCACCATTATGACCAAGTATCGTGAGATCATCCGGCTTGCCGGATTGAATCTCAGCCAAACTAACATTGCCCTTAGCTGCAATGCATCCAAGACAACTGTCAACAAGGTGCTGAAGGCGGCCAGAGAGCAAAATCTTGTCTGGCCTCTGGATCCTAAACTCAGCGATCCAGTCTTAGGCAAGTTGCTTTTTCCTGAAGTGAAAGCAAAGCCAGCCACCTCAAAGCGGATGCCCGATTACGAGCACATCCGCAAAGAGCTTCTTCGGAACGGAGTGAATAAGAAACTCCTTTGGACAGAGTATCTTGAAGAATGCCGTCTCTCCAAAGAAGAGCCACTTATGTACTCCCAGTTCTGCTACTACATCCAGCAGGATGAGCAGAAACGTCGCGCCACTATGCATATAAACCGCAAGCCTGCGGAGCAGGTCGAGGTCGACTGGGCAGGCGATCCGGCGCACATCATCGACCCAGATACCGGCGAAATCATGGATGCCCAGATTTTCGTGGGTGTCATGACCTACAGTCAGTATCCATACGTAGAAGCCTTTGTAGATCAGAAGCAGGCGTCATGGATTGCAGCACACATCCACATGTACGAGTACTTTGGCGGTGTTGCAAAGATCCTCGTGCCAGACAACTGTCGCACTGCTGTAGATCATAATAATAAAAGCTGGAATGATCCACGGATCAATGCCGTCTATCAGGAAATGGCAGAGCACTATGGTACCGCCATCATTCCGGCACGCGTCCGCTCTCCAAAAGATAAGCCTAATGCCGAGGGCAGTGTAGGCAACATTTCCACATGGATCACAGCAGCGCTACGGAACGAGCAGTTCTTTTCTCTCAGTGAGTTAAATCAGGCGATCCGGCAGAAACTGGAAGATTTCAGCCATCGCCCGTTCCAAAAGAAAGAGGGGAGCCGGTATGAAATCTTCCGCGACGAAGAACTGCCATTACTGGCCCCGTTACCTGCTACCCCATATGAACTGGCGGAATGGAGACAAGCCACCGTTCAGTTCAATTATCACATAGCGTTTGCAGGAATGCTATACTCCGTTCCACATGAGTATATAAAGCGCAAAGTTGATGTGAGGGTCACGGACAAAACCATTGAGGTTTTTTACAACCACAACCGAATCGCGTCTCACCGTCGACTGTATGGTCGCAAAGGTCAGTATAGCACAATCACAGAGCATATGCCGCCTTCTCATCAGCAGTATCTTGAGTGGAACGGCGACCGCTTCCGGCAATGGGCGAAGCGCATCGGTTCCAGTACCTACCAGACCGTGGATGCAATTCTTACCTCCAAGCTGGTAGAACAGCAATCCTACCGTAGTTGCATGGGACTTTTAAAACTGGCCGACAAGTATTCTGTCGATCGACTGGAAGCTGCCTGCAGTAAAGCGCTCACTTTTACAGCCACTCCGAGCTATAAGAGCATCAAGAACATACTTGATACCGGAAGTGACCGAAC
>NZ_JBKEIS010000043.1:0-1626 GCF_046365365.1 Oribacterium sp. P9
CCCCAATGTCGTCAACCCAACGTCAACTTAAGATTGGTTGCTAGAAGGATGATATCACAAAGGCGACGGAAAATTTGAATACCAGCGAAAAATCTTTAAAGAAGGCGCACTTTAACAGAGCTTCGTTAAAAGCCCCTTCAACAGTATTGATTTTGAACAGAATTAAAACGCTACCTTTTTGTTGTTGGAATGCTTTCGGCACACCAGCTTGAGTTTTTTCCTCGGATAGGATCTGTCTGGCACTACCTTCCCTTTGGTTCGGAGCGATTCTGTGTATAATTGATCGATACAGGCCATTTCAAGAATGGTGCATAGGATTTTTGGAAGTAATCCTTTGAAACAGCCGATGATAAATGACCTGTTCGATTGATAGTGGTGCTTATTTGCGCTTTCTGCAGGGACTTGCAGATTATTGTCAGCCTCGTTTTTGATAAGCGATGCAAGATTTGAAAGAAGAAGGTTGATATAGAATTCCTGCATGATCGAGATGGCACTGGTTCCTGAGAATTCTTCAAGGCATAGGCGGGTTTTGAGTTCTCTGTACTTCACTTCGATCGGCCATCGATAGAAATAAAGTTCACTGAACATCGACGGAGTGATGCCTGAATCAAAGATGTTTGTAGCGAGATATTCCTTGGTGCCATTTGGGAGGTCGACCTCGATGACGCGTATCTTTACATCTTCCGTCCCAAGTTTTGGGTTGCCCGGCAGGATGGACATGGTATCGCCCTTGCAGTTTTTGACTATCTTTACATTGCTTTTCAGGCGCATGAGGCAAAGATGATTTCGCTCAGAAAAGAAGCGAAACATACCTTCAGAGTAATAGCCTCGATCAAAGATGACGATGCTGTTATCGGAGAAGATATCAAGTGCTTCCAGAGTTGCGATGTGCTCCTTCGCTGCCGTTCGCTCAGAGGCTAAATACGGGCTGAGAGAAGCATGGACGATGTAATCGTCCAAAACATCATAGATGATCGATGCCAGTCCTGAGGTAAATCGTCGCTCTGGATTTGGATAAGTAAACATCTCACCAAAGAATTCGAAATTGGATTTTGAGTTCGGCAGTTCGAGTTTGGATCCATCGACAGCCAGCAGATGATATCCGTTCCATGTTCGCCTTTGAGGCAGCTGCTTGTAAAACAGATCTACGGAGATGTTAAAAAGCGAGAGAAATAAATCCGGATGAATAGACTGCCGGGCTTTGGACAGTGCCTGCTTGGAAACATCAGGAAATTCAATCTTATTCAGCTCCGTTCGGATTCTGAAAAGGTTCTGATACATGGACGCTTTCGAGGTGAAGAGCAGGTACATGATTACATGAAAAATCGATAGTTTCCGTTTACGGACGAAGCGATTTTTTTCGCGATAAGCATCGAGGTTATCCTGATTTGTGATATAATCATGGATGGATTGAATAATGTTTTTGCAGATGTTGATTCGATTCATAAGACTGACCTCCTTGAAGTGCGGTTAAGGGTTCGCGCCGTTGCGAACATCCCCTTGACTGACAAGGTCGCGAAGCGACCTCACTTTTGGGAGGTTTTGTCAAGTCTTTTGATAAATTTATTTGTAAAAAAAGACCTACGCTTTCGCGTGAGTCTAAATGTTAAGTTGACGACATTGGGG
>NZ_JBKEIS010000044.1:0-1596 GCF_046365365.1 Oribacterium sp. P9
TTTTACTCTGAAACAAAGCCTTCCGGGTAGCCAAAAAAGCGCAGACTGCCCCTATCAAGCTTTTAAAACTTCATTTTGAGCTTGACTAAAAGGTCTATGCGGCAACTACAGGCGCTTCCCAACCAAGCGCTTTTAACTTTTTAAGATACGCATTGATCTTGCGCTCTTTGTTGAACTGATTGTAGTAATCAGCTCCAAGATCCTTGAAAACCACACCATCCTTGAGAATGTGATATATCGCCACGAGCATAGAATGGGCTACTGCGACATAAGCCCTCTTTGGGCCACGATGAGCACTGATCCTTGTGAACTGTGCGTAGAAATAGGAGCTTTTATTCCGTGTGGCAGCATGTGCGCATGTGACCAGAGTGCTCCGCAGCAACGCATTCCCTTTTCTGATTTTGCCTGATTTTCGCTTTCCGGCACTTTCGTTGTTGCCGGGACAAAGCCCCGCCCATGACGCCATGTGTGCGTCTGTAGGGAAACGACTCATATCCGTGCCGATTACAGATATGATCGCCTGTGCGCTTGTATGACCTATACCCGTGACATCTTCGATAACAGCTGTCGCCTGTTTTTCTTCAGGTTTCATGAAATTGTCGATCTCGTCATCCAGATTTTTGATGTGAATGTTAAGCTCATCAAGATGACTAAGAAGCTCCTTCATCATCCTGCGCTGCAGCGGTGTCATGACACCATTCAGGTCGTCTATGATCTGCTCTTTGGATGCTTTGAGATTGTGGGCAATTACTTTCTTCTCATACATCTCGTCATACTTGTCACTATCGATTGATGCACCGGTGATCAGATACTCGAGAATGCTTCGGGCGCTTTTACCATTGATGTCGGAAACGGTTCCTGAGAGCTTGATGTTTGCTCCTTCCAGCATTTTCTGAAGACGGTTCAGCTCCCTCACGCGTTCGCCAACGAGACTTTTTCGGTAACGCACAAGTTCGCGGAGTTCTCGCTGATCCTTCGCAGGTATGTAGCTTGCTTGAAGTAATCCGTGCTGAAGTAGATCGGCTATCCATTCAGCATCCTTCACATCCGTCTTCCGACCAGGAACTGCTTTCATATGGTGGGCATTGACCACCATTGTGTTCAGGTCAGATGATTCAAGGATGTTGTACAGAGGCTTCCAATAAGACGCTGTGCTCTCCATTGCGACCATTTCACAGCCGCCTTCCTTGAGCCAGTCAGCTAACTCAAGAAGCTCTCTGGTTGTTGCACCGAAGTCGCGTATCTCCTGCTTGTTGCCTTTTCTAAGGCAGGCGACGATGAGCTTCTTGTGCACATCAATTCCACAACATTTGTCGTAAACCTTCTCCATATTGGCCCCTCCTTGGATGAGATTTACGGCACGGTACTCTGTCTCTTATCATTTTACTCTACGTCCTTCTGCCGAAAGCGGCTGGACAGATGGTGGTGCAAATGAGAGTACCTGAGATCAGTTTAGTCTGCGGGCTACAGGCCCAAAATAAACTCGATCTTTGCCGTTGCTATCAGTATAGTCAGCGGCGGTTGCTATATCAATACTTGCCGGTGCCCGTGTTTCATTTATGGTGGTGCCAAAAGCGGGGCATGGGGGTTTAGTCT
>NZ_JBKEIS010000045.1:0-1570 GCF_046365365.1 Oribacterium sp. P9
ATTGACTTCGGGCTGATCTGCTTGCGTGTCACGAGATTGATCTATATACTGTCATGAGATTAAAAAGAAAGAAGGTCCGGGGTACCCTCTTTGTACGTCGTGTCCCCCGAACCTCTGGTATCAAAACCATGTTCAGTGTATCAAACTTCGAGCTCAGACACAATGAGGTAAACGGTTTTTTATGTTGAGAGCAATGATGCCATCCCTCCGTGCCCGTCCTGTCGTGGCAAGCTGGTCTACCGTGATCGCAAGCGCCGTATCATGAAGGGCGAAGGCGGTACCCGCAAGTGGCTGATGATCCGCCGGTTCCGGTGCAGCAAATGCATGAAGCTTCACAATGAACTGCCTGGTGTGGTGCTGCCGTATAAGCACTACGACAGTGAGGTGATCAGCGGCGTTCTCGAAAAGGTCGTCACACCGGATGACCTGGATTCCGAAGACTACCCATGTGGTGAGACTATGCTGCTCTGGCTCCAGTGGCTGCAGAAGAATCTGGAGCGCATCGAGGGATATCTCCGCGCTGTGGCGTATGAGCTGTCCGACTACGACAGCCGCATTCTTCATGTCGGTGCATCATTGCTCGCCTCTCTCCAAAAATCAAACAGACGGTGGCTGGAACAGGTCATCCGGACGATCTACAACAGTGGTGGGTTTCTGGTCCCGTTCCGGCGATGAATCTATGCACCTACTTTTGTTTTCCGGTCACAGATCATGACGGTATAGTGAGCTTCATGAAGGAGGTTTACTACCATGATGACGAAAAACAAAGACTGGCAGGACGAGGTCGCGCTCCAGCGCTACACTATGATTACACCACTCCTTTCGGAGGACCTCGATAATGCAAAGCGCATAGCGATGCGGGAAAAGATCGCACAGGACAACTTAACGACCGCAAGATCGCTCTACCGATACAAAAAGGCATACCGTGAAAACGGGTTTCAGGGGCTTCGACCGACGGATCGCCAGAAGCGGCGCTCTCAGGCGCTGCCGGAAAACTTCGATGAACTTCTCAACGAAGCCATCCAGCTCCGACGGGAAGTTCCCGAGCGCTCGGTGGAACAGCTGATACTGATCCTCGAGATGGAAGGGCGGGTCGCTCCGGGTGTGCTGAAACGCTCGACATTGGAGAGGCATCTCTACAATGCCGGCTTCGGTTCAGAGCATCTGCGGACCTACAAGGATGCACGGGAGAGCTCCTCGAAGCGCTTCTGCAAGCCACACCGTATGATGCTGATCCAGGGAGACATCAAGTATGGGCCACTGCTTCCAATCGGAAAACGCGGAGCCAAGGTCAAGACCTACCTGTCGTCGGCGATAGACGATCATTCGAGGTTTGTCATTGCCTCGAAGTTTTACGCCTCTCAGGAGGAAGAGGTTGTAGAAGATACCTTCCGGTCCGTGCTGCTTCGTGCAGGAGCATTTGACCGATGCTACTTTGATAACGGTTCTCAGTACGTCGCAAAGCAACTGAAGCTGTCGCTGGCAAAGCTTGGTATCTCGATCTCGCATGCGCCGGTAAGGAGCGGGAAGTCGAAAGGTTATGACAAGATATCTATTATGTAAAGAAATG
>NZ_JBKEIS010000046.1:0-1331 GCF_046365365.1 Oribacterium sp. P9
AGAAAATTATCTTTTTTATCAGTGGCTATAAAAGGGTAACTCTAACAGAGCTCCCCAAAGGGTGCTTTTCAAAATCTACTATGATCTCGAGTTAGAACTTACTCAAGATTGAATGCCACATCATCCGTCAGCATCTTAAAAAGGATTCTGACGAGTTTGCCGGCACAATGCCCCAGAGCATTATAGTGGTTCCGGCCTTCAGCCATCTTGGCGTCGTAGTAAGCCTTGAAGGTGTTGTTGTTCTTAACTACATTGTGAGCTGCGTTGATCAATGCATACCGGAGAACCCGGGAGCCACGTTTTGACATTCTTGTGTGGCTGGCATTGAAATTTCCGGACTGATATACAGAAGGATCCAGTCCGGCAAATGCAAGCAGCTGACAGGGCTTTGAAAAGCGATGAATATCGCCAATCTCGCCCAGGATCATTCCGCCATTGATATATCCGATGCCTGGAATGGTCATAATAACGGAGTCAAGTCCAAGCATGATTTCAGTCATCTCGGATTCGACGTCGGTGATCTGCCTGTCCAGTAACTCGATCTGCTCCACAGACTGTGTTACTTGTAAGGATAGGGCTCTGTCGCTGGAACCGACAGACTTCTGTGCCAGAATTCTTAATTCCTTGGCCTGCTCTTTATTGAAGTGTCCGTGGGAGGAAACCTCGAGCAGATGAGCCAGATGAGTCAAGTGCATGGAAGCTACCAGTTCAGGTGTAGGAGCCTCTTTCAGAAGAGCGTAAATGGTCTTCTGATGAAGTCCGGATTTGAAGAAGTACTGGAGTTCCGGAAAGACACGGTCCACGTAGGCTGTGAGCTGTATTTTTAGCCGGGTACGCTCTTTGATATTCTTCTGCCGGAAACGGCCGAGGTTCTTCAGATGCATGAGGTCAATATCCTCCTGCGAGAAGAATCTGTGCGGCTGAGCAATTAAAGTTCTGGCAATAACTAACGTATCCACCTTGTCGGTCTTCGTCTTCCGGATGTTGTTCTTACGCATCGTGGAAGTCTGGATCGGGTTGATAACGCAGACCTGGTAGCGTTTAGATACGAGAAATTCAACCAGGTTGTCAGCATAGTGTGCCGTCGATTCAAGACCAATGATGAGGCTGCCGCGATCGTATGATGCGAGAGCAGAGAGCAGCGTACAGAAGCCATCATTGTCATTCGTAAATTTGAACGGCTTAACGAGTACCTCGCCGTCTGAAGAAACAACAGAAGCGAAGTGATTGAGTTTGGCAATGTCGATGCCAACGTAGTACATAGTGAAACCCTCCTTTCGGTTCCCTGATACTGTGGCATCCACCAGCGATTATCATCGTAGACTTGATTG
>NZ_JBKEIS010000047.1:0-1173 GCF_046365365.1 Oribacterium sp. P9
CAAGCTTCCATCGAGAGACCTTCTGTGTCATCTTGATCAGGATGCGAAGATCTGCCCACAATGCGGCAACACCATGGAGCGTGTCGGCTGGGAGAAAGTCCGTACCGAACTGGAGGTCATTCCGGCTCAGATCCGCCTCGTGAACATCTATCAGGAGACGGTCCGCTGTCAGAAATGCTACGAAGAGACCGGATACGCAAGATTTGCCCGCGCCGCGGTTCCATCTCCGCTGATTCCGCACAGTCCGGCATCGCCGACGACCGTTGCGTATGTGATGTACCAGAAGTACATCAACTCCATGCCTCTGTACCGGCAGGAAAAGGAATGGAAACAGATGGGCGTATCGATCCAGCGTGCAACGCTGGCGAACTGGTGCATCTACTGTGGCAAGAAGTACATGAAGCCTCTGTACGATGCGCTGGTTAAGCACCTCCTCGAGCGAGAAGTCACCTGCGCAGATGAGACGCCATGCCAGGTGCTCAAGGAAGATGGTCGGACGGCTCAGCAGAAATCCTACATGTGGATCCACTGTTCAGCGAATCTCGATGGCCTGCCTCCGATCATGCTCTATGAGTACAATCCTTCACGGGCAGGATCGGTACCGCAGAACTTCTATCAGTCGTTCAGCGGCAAGTACTTCCTGGCAGATGGGTATCAGGGATACAATCATCTGCCGATGGGCGTCCTCCGATGTGGCTGCCTGGCACATTTCCGGCGTAAGTTCTATGACGCAATACCGTCAGAGGACCGCAAGAGTGGTAAGTCCAAGTCACCTGCCGCAAAGATCGTAAATCTCTGCTCGAAGCTGTTTGAAATCGAGCGAGGCTTCATCGATCTCAGCGCGGAGGAACGCAAAATCAAACGAGAAGCATCCAAGGAACACGAGATCTGGAATCAGATTTGGGAATCCCTGGATCAGATCTCAGCAAGCAAAACCAGCCTGCTGGGGAAAGCGGTGACGTATGCCCAGAATCAGAAACCGTACATGGAGAACTATTTCCTGGACGGCAGAATTCCGATTTCAAACAACTTCACCGAAAGCTGTGGTGCAAGACCGTATGCCGTGGGACGGAAAAACTTCTACTTCCACGATACACCGGCCGGTGCCGAAGCCAGCGCGATCATCTACAGCCTGGCGCAGACAGCAAAACTTAACAACCTGAGTGTCTTCAA
>NZ_JBKEIS010000005.1:0-134601 GCF_046365365.1 Oribacterium sp. P9
TTAAGCCTATTCTGTTGTCTGCGCGTATCGTATCTTTGTATCAATCCAATAGTCTTTATTTCGTAAATTTTGATTTCACTTCTTCCCTGCAGATGATCTGCCACGATTTCTGACATCAACAGTGAAACCTCATGCGGTGTATAGAATTCGCCTGCCTTCTTACCGGCATTCGCTGCAAAGTTCGAAATCAGATACTCGTAGATGAAGCCGAGGACATCATAATCCTGCTTACCGCTCATCGGAATCTCGTTGATCAGCTGGATCAGGTCGCTGACGGCCTTCGTCTGCGATTTCGTATTCTCACCGAGCTTCGACAGTCCTGTCTCCAGTGTGTTGAAGATTCCCTCGAAGACCTTTTTATGCGATGGCGAAATCAAACGGTTAAATGACGATAGCCCGGTGCGGACATTGTCCACTGAAAAGTCGGAGCCCATGTGAATCCAGGTGGAGAACAGATCCTTATAGGCGATGAAGTAGCCGAGGCTCTGCTGCGCGCTCGATTTACTGGAGTACTGATCATCGGCCTCCTCATTTACATACTCACGGATGCTGTCCGCGTCGTAATCACGCTGGTAGAGCCACTGCTCCTCCTTGTCGGACAGATACTTATAAAAGATAAAGCCGAGGATATAGTCCTTATATTCATTCGCCTCGATCTTCGAACGCATACGGTTTGCGGATTCCCAGATTTTGGCAGCCAGCTGCTGTTTATTCATGATGTCTTTCCCTTTCGTTTCTTACCTTCGCACTCTTCACACCCGTTCTCTTACGATCATGAGTGCATACCCCAGCAGGTTCGTTCCGCGCCACTTTTTCACGTCGAGTCGGTCCGGGTCCTTCATCGATAAGCCGATGCCCCAGATGCGGTCCTTGACGGCGCACTCTGCGAGGATGGCGTCGCCGGTGGATTTGAGCTGGGCCTTCAGGTCTTCGTTCTGCTCGAACTTCGCGAGGAGGCCTTCATAGACGAGGATCTGGCGCATGCCGTTCCATCTGCTTTCATCATAGTTTGAAACCTGGCGGCCCAGTTCCTTGATGCGGCCGACGTCATCGGTTTTCAGGATTTCTGCGGCGACCTTCTCGTCCCGGAAGCAGCGCGCCTTCTGGTACATCATGTACTGCTCCATAGAAGAGAACCGGATGCCGTCCTTTTCGAAATCCGACCGATACCAGTTACTCAAATATCCGTATTCCTCATCCGGGTTGTGAAAGCCGATGATCTGCTGTGTATTCATAATCCGTTCCTCCTGTCTATATGCTGCAGATGCTCTTCTGTACTATGATCATATCGCGGTCCAGCGACAAAATTTTTTACATTCCGCAAGCTGTATGCTTATACATCCTGATAGTACCGGACGTTTTTCCCGTGCTCTTCGGCGTACTGGATTTCCGAGCGGGTGCTGTCGCCGATGTAGCCGCCGACGTTGATGACGTAGATTTCGTCAGCCATGTCGATTTTCCGTTTGTGCATGTCGTCGAGCATTTCCTTCGTTTTCGAGAGGGTGCCCTCGTCCATGCCGTCCCAGACTTCCTGGTCCCCGGCGTGGCCGAAGAGGCCGACGCTGATGACAATATTGCCTTCGAGCGTCAGCCGCTTCTGGGCCTCCATGAACTGCTCTTTGAAGCGGGTGCTACCGCAGAGCGTAATAACTTTATAGTTTCCTACCATGTTTTATCTCCTGTTTCCTGTGCTACGGAATTTCATAAGGAAAATTATACACCAAGGCACCTTCTTTTTCCTCTCAGATTTCCGTACTCTGCCACTTTTATGAGCGTTCTTTTCTGCTGCTCTGCCACTTTCATGAGCGAATATTCAGGGCTTCGTGCCACTTTCATGAGGGAATCGACGTTTCGGCGCGGAGTGACGGGGTGGAGGACGGAGGCATGAGCCTAGAAAAGTGAGCAGAAATATACGAGTGTCAGCGAGAGGGTTTTATGGTACAACTAGAAGTAGTTTTTTGATGGAGGTGCCTATGGAGCCGAAGGTCAGTATCATCGTGCCGGTGTATAACGCGGAGAAGAGTCTCGCGCGCTGTGTGGACAGTATTCTGAATCAGGAGTTTCGGGATTTCGAGCTGATCCTCATGGATGATGGAAGTAAGGATCGGTCCGGGGAGATCTGCGACGGGTATGCGCGGGCGGATGCGCGCGTGGTGGTCGTGCATAAGGAGAATTCGGGGGTGTCGGATACGCGAAACCAGGCGATCGTGCGGGCGCGGGGGACGTTTCTGCAGTTTGTGGACAGTGATGACTGGCTGACAGCGGATGCGACGAAGCTGATGGTGCGGGCAGCCGAGGAGACGGGCTGCGACATGGTGATCGCGGACTTCTATCGTGTCGTCGGAAAGATGGTGTCGCGGAAAGGAGACATTGACACTGACCAGGTGATCGGGCGTGAAGCGTTCGTGGGCTTTATGATGGAGAATCCGGCGGACTACTACTATGGGGTGCTGTGGAATAAGCTGTACCGACGCTCGCTCGTGGAGGCGCACGGGATCCGGATGGATGCGAAGCTCAGCTGGTGCGAGGATTTCCTGTTTAATCTCGAGTATGTGCGCTATGCGACGACGTTCTATGCGCTGCGGACGCCGGTCTACTATTATGTGAAGACGAAGGGCTCACTGGTGAATCAGAAGATCAGCTTCGCGCGGACGGTGGAGATGAAGCTCGCGATGTTCGAGTGCTACAACGACTTCTTCAAGCATGTGCTGGATGAGGAGGCGTATGAGCGGAAGCGGCTGCAGGTCTATCATTTTCTGGTGGATGCGGCGAAGGATGGTTTCGTGTTCCCGGCGACGATTCCGGGGACGCAGAAGCTCGGTGAGGAGCGGAGCCAGGCGCTGCAGGAGGTGATTTCGGAGGATGGGATCATCGTGGAGAAGTACCGGGACCGGAAGCTGCTCGAGCGCTATCTCGAGTCGGTGGCGCTGAAGTATGATATGACGATGGCGGAACTGTCGCTGCTGCTGTATCGGAAGGACGCGGGAAAGGCGCTCGCTCGAGGGGCTGAAGCGCAGATGCCGGCGCGGGAAGATGCCGTGGAGGCGACTGATCGAAAGGATGCGGGAAAGGCGCTGAGCCGGAAGGATCTTGCGGAGCTGATGCATATGAGCCGCGGGGATCTGCGCAGCGCGCTGCAGAAGCTGGTCGCACGCGGGATGCTCGAGGTGGTCGACGTGCCGAGGAAACGGCGTGACGCGGTGGAAATAGCCGAGGCGACTGGTCTTTTCGGAAAGCGTGGCGAGGCACAGGATGCAGACGCGGACGGAATGACGAAGAAAAAACGCGCGCCGCGGAAGATCCGTCTCGAGCTGCTGCCGGCGTCGGATGCAGTGCTGCAGGATATCGCGGCCGCGGAGCGCGACTACGAGCAGGCGAAGTTCCGGGGATTTACAGAGGACGAGCTCCGGCAGTATACAGCGCTCGAGCGGCGCGTGCAGGAGAACGAAAAGCAGGTGCTGCAGAAGTGATGTGAAGTGACGCGCCTAGCGCGAAGATGAAGGGCTCTCCTATATGGAGGGTCCTTTTCGGACGGACAGGCGCAGAAGTGAGGATGTGGATGGCCGAAACATTGGCATAAAAAAGGATCGTATCCGATGCTTCGAATACGATCCACTCTATGGAGACAACGGGATTCGAACCCGCGACCTTTGCGTTGCGAACGCAACGCTCTCCCAACTGAGCTATGTCCCCGCTACAGCTGTATATTATAGCGCAGAAAAAGCTGAAACGGAACTGATTTTTTCAGATTTTGCATGTTCAGTCAAACCGCCCCGTTTCGCAAGGGGGTCTGACCACCCTTGCGACCGGCTTAAGACGTTACGAGGATGCCTACCTGAATCCGAGAGGGGTCTGACCCCCTTTCGACCGGCTTAAGAATTCTGCAAGTTTTTCTTCATAGGGTCAGAGCCCGTTAAAACGCGGCAGATGACCTTCACGACTTCGTCCATGTCGATCGGCTTCGCGAGGTGGCCGTTCATGCCGGCGGCGTGGGCGGCGGCGATGTTTCGGTGCCGGATGCCGGCGCTGCGGTCGCAGCGCTCGTCTGCTCTGCATAGACCGGCGTCGCGCCCGCGCTCAGCGTGAGCAACAGCGACATACAGAGCAGCAGTGTAAAAAATGTTCGCGTATGATATTTTAGAGTACTGCGCTTATATAAAAAACAGTTTTTCATAATGAAATTACGAATTCCAGACCTCATCACGTCCCCCATCGGCGCAGCCGTATAGCTCTCTGTCCCTGCACCGGACATACTTATGTACATTTTAACATGTTTTATAGTGAATATATACTTCGCATTTCCCTGGGGCTTAGCCCGAAGTTTTCGCACCAGTAACAAAAAGCAGCCTCCTAAACGGAGGCCATTTAAATCGGTGAATCTATACTTTCCATCTTAAGCCACTATGCTTGATTTCATTTCCGGCATCATTGGACATCACATAGTATGTATCTGCTCCATTCAGTAACGATATGGAGATATACTGCGCATTGTCACGTGTATCAAAGGTCAGTTTAAAAAGATCAAAGACAGGATCACCCAGCTGGCAGTTCAGCAGCCGGCTCATCTCTTCATTTGCTTTCCGAACCTTTAATACCCGATAATACTTTTTGGGCTTCACGCCATAGTCCTTCTCCAGTATCTCAATTAGCGAAAAATCCTCTGTTAATTTTTCGAAAATTCCAGGGAAACGTTTAAGCGGAATATAACTGTTGTCAATCATAATCGGCTTTTTATCCGCATACATGACCCGCTGTAAAAAGATTACATCATCGTCCGGATCGATTTCCAAATCACCGGCATACTCCTTTTTAACCTTGATAATCTCTTTTTTTATAACTTCCGATCTTGCGCTTTTTCCATTTCGTCGAATTGACTCGTGAAAGCCTAAGGTTTCCTGATCCAGTCTGGCCGCGTTGTTTTCT
This sequence comes from Oribacterium sp. P9, assembly GCF_046365365.1. NCBI lineage: Bacteria > Bacillati > Bacillota > Clostridia > Lachnospirales > Lachnospiraceae > Oribacterium > Oribacterium sp. P9. Next base: position 4,924 of record NZ_JBKEIS010000005.1, read on the forward strand.
TCGCCTATCACAAACGTTCCCTTCCCCTGTCGTTTGATCAGTACATTTTCATCGCACAGCTCTTTGATCGCTCTACGCACTGTGATTCGACTGACACGGTACTGCTCTTCCAGCTCCGGCTCGCTCGGCATACGATCTCCCGGTGCATATTTTTTTCTTTCAATGTCTCTCCTGATTGAAATTTTCATTTGTTCGTATAACGGAATTGACGTATTCTGATCCAGCATCGGCTATTCTCTCCCTTAGTTTATTTTCTCTTGTAATAGTCTTCTTTCCTTGAACCTGCTAATATAAGGAAATCCCAAGCTCTGTAGTATCTTCTCCGCCTCCTGGATTCCTGCACCAACATCCTGTCTGCGATGTGCATCCGACCCAAGCGTTATGATGGTTCCGCCCTCGTCCTTGTACCACTTTATAAGAGTATTCGATGGAAACTGTTCATGTACAGCCTGTCGAAGTCCTGATGTATTGATTTCAATCCCTTTATTTCTGCGTACTAAAATCCGGAACAGTTCCCTGACCGCCTCTTCGTCATCCTCTAAGCGAATGCTGATTCCCTGTCCGGCAGCATAGCGCTTGATCAGATCCACATGACCGAGACAGTCGAAGTCTCCCGTTTCAGCAATTTTCAGTAGTCCTTCCAGATATCGCCCTTTTAAGCTATCACAACTTACATTATGGTAATCGTATCCTTTCAAATCCAAATTGTCAATTTTATGAAAGGACGCAATCACAAAATCAAACGGATAGGTAGCTGTAATGAAGTCTGCGGCTTTCTGCTGCAGATGAATCTGTCCTAATTCGGTTCCAAAACCCACATAGAGACGGTCTTTATACTTTTCTCTGCATTCCATGACCGAATCCAGACATTGATCCAGATATGCAGGATCAAACGCCGCACGCCCATAATCATCGGTGAATAACTCATAATGATCCGTGACCATGATTTCCGTAAGCCCGGCATCCACTGCACCTTGACAGATTTCATCCAGTGGCTCACTGCTATCCGGAGAATTTTTACAGTGTACATGATAATCCATATGAAGCATAGTATATCTCCTCTACCTTTTTACATAATCACGAAAGAAAGTCATGGATTTATCATCTATCAGCATGCTTTCCATACATCAAAATGGACTGTTGTCATGTCAACACCAGTCCATTCTTCTTACAATTCATTATTGCAAAACTCACATCGGATGTGGATGTCCGAAACCGCCACGAATCGTACAGGTAAGCGCAGAACGCTCTGCCGCATAATCGAGTGCCTCTTCCATCGTTTTTCCATCACCATGTGCTGTTAAGAAACCGGCGATGAAGCTATCTCCTGCACCCATGGTATCGATGGCTTCTACTTTTTTGATTCCCTGATGATATACCTTCTCTCCATCATAGAACATCGAGCCCTTCGATCCTCTGGTAATGCCTACAATTTTCGTTCCGAATGTATGCACATGCTTTAAAAGCGCTTCGCACTCTTCTTCCGTCATGTCCGAACCGGAGAAAAACGCATAGCTTACATATGGGCAGGTTCTCTTCAGATACTCCTCATCCTTTTTATCTGAGAAATCGAAGGAAACTGCGCAGAGTTCCGCCAGTGCCGGAAGCTCATACTCTAAGTTCGAGTAGCAGCTGGTATGGCAGATATCATACTCCTTGATGATTTCCTCATCTTCCTTCACGATTTTAATCGAGAATAGATGCTGACAGCTGTCACGAACGCCTGCTGCAAACACACGGTCTCCATCCTTCAGGTACACTCTCGGCTGAGCCGAATGTGCATATACCTTTCTGGATCGGTCATACGTAACACCCTCTTCTGTCAGGCACTGCTTAATATAATCTGCACGCTCGTCATCACCGAAAACGCCGATGTAATTTACTTTTTCCGCTCCGTTTTTCTTACAGTTTACAGCTACGTTCACTGCATTGCCGCCTGGAAAATACACACCCTCATCCATATAGCAATCCGTTACATTGTCGCCGATTGCGATTAATTTCATATCTTCTCAAACCTCCATATTCATGTCCGGCACTCTGTCCCATTACTTATCACACTAACCTGTCGATTATCTGCTTGAAATCAGCCCTTTACAGATCCTGCCATCATGCCTCGAACGAAGTTCTTCTGCATCGCGATAAACAGAATCATGATTGGGAGGCAGGCGATCACCATACCAGCCAGAACAACGCCCCATTCTGTCATGAGTCCGTCACTGAAGGCCATCAGACCTACCGGAATGGTTCTGAGTTTTGAACTGTCTACAAAAATCGTCGCAAAAACGAATTCATTCCATGCATAGTACGTCGTCATGATGACCACAGTTGACATGATCGGCTTCGAAAGCGGCAGATAAATCTCTTTATAAATCTGGAACAGTGTTGCTCCGTCCAGGATGGCTGCCTCTTCCATTTCTTTTGAAATACCGATAAAGAACGAGCGGATCAGCATGATGGAAACCGGAAGACGGAACGCAATGTATGGTAAAATCATCGCACCCAGGGTGTTCTTCAGCTTTAACGCCTTCAGCAGCATAAACAGCGGAAGCAGACATACCTGTGGGGAAAGAAGGAGTCCGCACAGACAGAATAAAAATACAAAATTTCCAATCTTTCCCTTAATCTGACATACGCCGAATGCTGCAAAAGAAGAAACAAATACTACGCCTGCCAGAGTCGCGATCGTAACGATCAAGCTGTTTACAAAATACTGGGAAATACCCTTATTCCACGCCGTTACGTAATTTTCCCAGAGCCATTTTTTCGGAAGTCCCCATACATCTCCATAGATTCCCTGATAGTCCTTAAAGGAAGACATCAGAATCCAGCACAGAGGATAAATAATCAGGATTGCTAAAATACAGAGCACAACAAAACATAGTACTTCGCCTACTCCGATTTTGTTTCTATTTTGCTGTATTTTACTCATCGCCATTCTCCTTATCCGTTCCATAACTAAAGAACTGTACGGAAGATAATACGGCTGTAATCACGAAGATCAGCATCGCAATCGCGGATGCATACCCCATATTCTGCTTGATGAATCCCGTCTGATACATGTGCAGAGACAGAACCATCGTTGCGGTACCAGGACCACCACCCGTTAAAATATACGGCTCGTTAAAGACGGTAAATGCACCCACGACGGTTAAAATCATGGTTACAAAGAACATCTGCTTTACCTGCGGAACGGTGATATAGAAAAACCGTTCGATTTTACTTGCGCCATCAACCTCAGCAGCCTGATATAAATCATGCGGAATCTTCTGAATCGCCACGATAAACAGCATGGTCGTATATCCGGTACTCTGCCACTGCGATACCGCAATGACTGCATACATCGCTGTTTTTTTGCTTCCCAACCAGACTTTCGCGAGATTATCTAGTCCAATCGCCTGTAAAAAGCTGTTCAGCAATCCCATTTGAGGATTATAAACAAATTTAAATAGCAGACACACAACGGTCATCGAAATAACCGTCGGGATAAAATATACACTTCTGAAAAACGGGGCAACTCGCTGGAATACGACGTCCTCCAGCACTGCCGCCAGAACGAGGCCGAATCCTACCTGTATGATAATGGAAATTAATGCATAAAGAATATTATTTTTCAGACAGGCAAGGATAGTCTTGTCGGTAAAAAGCTGCTGATAATTTGCCAGTCCTACCCATTCCTTGGTTACCGAAGAAAGTGTAAATGACTGGAAGCTGTAGATAATATTTTTAATCAGTGGGAAATACACAAAGATACCGAGTATCACGAGTGCTGGTATTGCAAAAATAAATGCTTCTAAATTTTTCTTCTTCGTCAAAATCATCCATCCCATCTTTTCATCACGTCCGAAGCAGGTGATTCCCTGCCTCGAACGGATTCATATTCACTATTTTACGACCATCGGGCCGCGTGTTTCTTTAATGTAAGGATGCTGCAGCCTGCTGTACTTCCTGCATACCGCTCTCCGGTGTTTCATCACCTGTCGCAATCGCCTGTGCTACCTGCTGGTATACGGTATATACGCCAGGATCGCATGCATTATCAAACCATGGGGTGAGCTTGCTTGCGTTCTTGATGATATCCATCGCCTCTAACTGTGACGGCAGTGCATTCGTCTCATCTACTGCACCTGCAACAGAGGAAAGATCACCGCACTGTGTTGTCAGAGCCTCTCCGCCCTTCTTGCTTACCAGCCACTTTAAGAACTTCTGGCACTCTTCCGGATTCTTCGCCTTATTGCTGATCATGAAGCCTTCCGGTGCACCGGTCAGCTCCTTCGGATCGCCCTTGCCATCCTCAAATGCAGGGAAATTAAAGAATCCATACTCGAAATCATCCGGAAGGGACTTCTCAAGCATCGGAATCTCTGCAAACTGCAAATACATGATCGGCGCCTCACCGGTTGCAAAATAGGTGTTTCTGGCGGTCTCATGATTAATCGCGGTGCTGGTCTCTCCCATATAGGATGTTAACTGCTGCCATTTCTTCAGCACTTCAGTGTAACCAGGATCTGTAAACTCTCCGGTTGCAGGATCATAATCCTTCGCCAGCGTCTCCGGATCGATCATTCTCTGGTTCATCGTGCCTAAATAATGCAGGGACTCGAAGCCATCAGACAGACCCGCGATGATCGGAGTCTCATAACCTGCTGCCTTTAGCTGATCCAGTACAGCGATGAACTCATTCCAGGTTGTCGGAATACTGATATTATTCTCTTCAAAAACCTTCTTGTTGTAATAGAATACCTTACCATCCTGTGACCATGGTACTCCGTAGATCTGTCCATCAAATGTGAATTTTTCAACACTCGCCGGTGCGATCTGCGAAGACCAATCCTTATCGGACTCATACATATCGTTTAATGAGGCAACATTGCCGGAAGCGATCATCTCCTGTGCAAATGTTCCTGACCAGGAAGAGAAAATATCCGGCACTTCATCTGTACTTACAATCATACGGATTTTTTCTTTATACTGATCATTCAGAATGCAATCCATGTTAATGGTTACATTCGGGTTCTCATCCATATATTCCTGAACCAGCTCCTTAAACATCGAGTTCTTCGGATCATTCGGCCAGCGGTGGAAGAAATTGATCACAACCTTTCCGTCATCCGTTGCCGCTGCGCCGTTGGCTGCCGTCGTTGTATCCGTTCCGGAACTGCTACCGCAAGCTGCTAAGGAAAGTCCCATTACTGCTGCCATAAGTGCAGCAAAAGCACGCTTCATTTTCATATGTCGCTTTCTCCTTATCTGTATTTATGACAGAACGACGGAAATCCTGACTCATCTTCCTGTCAGAACCCCCGTCGTTCTTTCGTCCTTATATCTGATTAGTATTCCATCTTCCACATATAACGGCGAACGCCAAGGTCATGACCTCTCTGATATGCAAACTCATCTGCAAGTGAGCGAAGAACAGCGCCTGCTACCAGTGGTGCAAAGTACTCTCTTACACTCTCTGCAATGCCGGTCATATCGAAGTCCTCACAATCAATCAGCATAATGCAATCAGAATATTTCTTACAGAAATTGTATGCTCTCTCATCCAGCGGTCTGGTAGAACCGATGCCCTTCACGATGATAAATGGTACGTCAAAATCAGTTACCTCGAATGGGCCGTGGAAGTACTCACCACTGTGAATGCAATTCGAGTGGATCCACTGCATCTCCATCAGCAGGCAGATTGCGAAAGAATATGTCTCGCCATAGCAAGCGCCGCTGCCCATGGTGTAAATCATCTTCTCTCTCTTATACTTCTTGCCCCACTCCTTCAGCTTATCAGCATACAGAGCCTTTGCCTTCTCGAGAACATCATTGATATTCTCTACAGATGCGATACCTTCCTTATACTTATCGCACGGAGCAACTGCATCCAGAATACGGAAAACCAGAGAATATAATACAGCCTTATTCAAATCACTTGCATCTGCATCCTTGCCCCATTCATAGTGGATCGGATATTCTGCTGCGTTCCACAGTGGAGAATCCACAAGGTTCGATAATGCGATCGTCGTTGCACCCATGGATCTTGCCATCTCGGTTGCCTTGACAGTCTCTGGTGTATTTCCCGAATGAGAACATGTAATAACGACGGAATCCTCGCCTAATGCCTTCGGCACTTCATGTACAAACTGGTTCGATGTATAGATACCTGACGGGGTCTCCAGCTCCTTATCAAACATAAACTGTGCCGGCATCATAAATGCCTGGGAACCACCACATGCTACGAAATAGAAGTGGTTAATGTGCTTCTTTGCTGCAACGGCCGCAACGGCCTTGTTGATCTGATCAATGTGCTCCTGCTTCATAATTATTCCTCCAAATTTGCCATAGTGCTTCACTGCTTTAAGACGTCTTATAATGTACTGCCATCATATAACGTTATATAGTGACTGTCAATATGTTTTCACTCAATTTTGAGTATTTTTTTACAAAGCATGTTTAAAAAAATGCAGATTTTATGTTTATTTTGCCTAATTTTTGTAATTCTGCCATGCGAAAATTCACTCTGCATTTTACTCCAGCCATATCTGTGCGGCAATAAATTCCTGTTGCACGAATTTTTCGATATATAAATGAAGCCGGCGGGATCTCCCGCCGGCTTCGGATACTTCGATCTTTGATTTTCAGTTCCGATACACATCCCTGTCCGGACCCCCTGCTTTTTCCTCCATGACCTGTCGCAGGTGCTCCGGAATTCAGAAATGCGTCGTACATTTCCTGGAGTACATCGCAGGCGCTCAGGCATTTAGAAATGCGTCGTACATTTCTTTCAGTGCGTCGTAAACGCTGTATTCCGGGGTCCAGCCGAGTTCTTCGGTGATGCGGCTGTGGTCGCAGCAGATGCGTGGCTGGTCGGACGGACGGAAGCGTGCCGGGTCGACTTCGATGGAGATCGGCTGGTGACTGAGCTTCGTGACGTACTGAAGCAGCTCCGTCAGGTTATACGCCGTGCCGGAGCCGACGTTATAGATGGCGCGGCAGTCGTCCTGCTCGACGATCATGCGGTATGCGCGGACGATGTCCTTCACGTGGCTGAAGTCGCGCTCGATGTTGAGATTGCCGACCTGGATGGTACCTGGCTGTCCGCTCTTCTCGATCTCCGCCACCTGCTTACAGAAGCTTGGGAGGACGAAGGAATCGCGCTGGCCGACGCCGGTGTGATTAAACGGACGCACGCAGTAGACCTGAAGTCCATAGTGCGCGCGGTAGAGCGCCGCGAAATTTTCCTGCGTCACCTTCGAGATGCCATACGGGTTGCTGGCGTTGAGCTCCGTTTCCTCATCGATCGCCTGCTCTGTGATCACGTACTCCTCGCTGGAGCCGACGAAGAGGATGCGCGGCTTCTTCTCTGCCTTTCGTGCGGCCTCGAGGATGTTGAGCGCACCGACCACGTTCACCTCGATCGTCGTCTGCGGGATGCCCCACGAAGCCCCGACGCTGCTGATGGCGGCGAGGTTAATGACGACGTCCGGGCCGACAGCATTGACCAGCGATTCAACTTCTTCCGCGTTCAGAAGATCCGCCGGGTGGAACGCGACCTCCGGCGGCAGCTGCCCGCGCGTGGCCTTATCACTCCCGACCACGGCGTAGCCATGCTCGAGAAACTCGCGCGAGAGGTAGCTTCCGACGAAGCCGCCCGCGCCAAAAATCAGGACTTTTTCCATATACTTCTCCATATAAATCACATGAGCAGGCCGACGTTTCGATCTGCGCCGCCTGCCCATGCCAATGTTTCTCTGTTCACTTCGATGGCACTGCCTGCCATCGATGGGCGTCCGATCTTACTGGAGCCCCGCTTCCTTCTTCGCGAGCTGAAGATCGTGCTCGGCCATGATCTGGCAGAGCTCCTCGTAGCTGGTCTTCTGCGGATTCCAGCCGAGCTTGGTTCTTGCCTTCGTCGGGTCACCTAAGAGGTTTACGACGTCAGTCGGACGGTACCATTTCGGGTTCACGCTGACGAGCATCTTACCGGTCTTCTTATCGTAGCCCTTCTCGTCGATGCCCTCGCCGCGCCACTCGAGCTCGATGCCATCATGCGCAAATGCAAGCGTGGTGAACTCACGAACGGTGTGCTGCACGCCGGTTGCGATGACGTAATCATCCGGCTCGTCCTGCTGGAGAATCAGCCACATGCACTCGACGTAGTCCTTCGCGTAACCCCAGTCACGGAGGGAATCCAGGTTGCCGAGCTCGAGGTGATCCTGGAGACCGCAGGCGATACGACCGGCTGCGAGTGTGATCTTACGAGTGACGAAATTGTCACCGCGGCGCTCAGACTCGTGGTTGAAAAGGATGCCGTTGCAGGCGAAGATGCCGTAGGCGTCACGGTACTGACGCATCATCCAGAAGCCGTACTGCTTCGCAACCGCATACGGGCTAAATGGATGGAACGGGGTCGTCTCGGACTGTGGAACCGCCTCGACCTTACCGAAGAGCTCGGAAGTGGATGCCTGGTAAACACGACAGGTCTTATCGAGACCCGCGGTGTGTACGGCCTCGAGGATACGAAGCACACCGAGCGCGTCGACGTCACCGGTGTACTCGGCAGCCTCGAAGGACACCTGTACATGGGACTGCGCCGCGAGGTTATAGATCTCGTCCGGCTTCACCTGAAGCACGATACGGATGATGCTGGAGGAATCAGACAGATCGCCCTCATGGATGATCAGCCGATCGAGGATGTGGTCGATGCGCTCGGTCGTGGAAACCGACGCACGACGGATGATACCGTGCACCTCGTAGCCCTTCTCCAGCAGAAGCTCTGCAAGATAGGAACCATCCTGACCTGTGATACCTGTAATTAACGCCTTTTTCATATATGTCTCCTGTTCTTTCTATGGAAGAATCTTTTTCATGTGTGGACTGGCCATACTTTCACATAGTGTATCACATGTCGGCGAGGATTCCATACCTTAAGGCGAAAAAAGGCGCTGAAAAGCCGGCGGGATATCCCGCCGGCTCCTTACCTACACCGCGTGCACCGCGTCTGCATTGCAAAGAAGCGACATCACTCCATGTATGCGCCCTTCATCGGGCTGACGGCGTGCTGAGCATAGAGCTTCAGCAGGCCCTTCGTGTACTTCTGTGGCTTCGGCTGCCACTTCGCGCGACGCTCGGCGAGGATGGCCTCCATCTCTTCCGGCGTCTTCTTCTCACCCTTGACACCGACGATGGCGAGCAGGCGCTGCTCCACATCGATCTGGATGAGATCGCCCTTCTCCACGAGGGCGATCGGTCCGCCGACCGCGGCCTCCGGGCTGACATGTCCGATCACCGGACCACGGCTCGCGCCGGAGAAACGACCATCCGTGATTAGTGCGACACTGGATGCGAGCTTCGGATCCGCGCAGATCGCCTCACCGGTGTAGAACATCTCCGGCATGCCGCTGCCTCGCGGTCCCTCGTAGCGGATGAAGATCGCATCGCCCGGCTTCACTTCACCGTCAAGTACGGCGGCAATGCAGGCTTCCTCACTGTCATATGGCTTCGCGGTCAGCGTCGCCTTCATCATCTCCTTCGGGCAGGCCGTATGCTTGATGACACAGCCCTCTGGTGCCAGGTTCCCCTTGAGGATGGCAATGCTGCCGTTGGTGCCCTTTGCGTTATCGAAGCTGTGGATGATATCCTCGCGGGTAACCTCACGGTTCAGTCCAGCCGTCTTCTCCTTCAGGATCTCATCGCAGTGCTCGTAGAAGCCGTTCTTCTTCAGCTCCTCGAGGTTCTCACCGAGGGTCTTGCCGGTGACGGTCATGACGTCGAGGTGGAGCATCGACTTGATCTCCTCCATGACGCGTGGCACGCCACCTGCATAGTAGAAGTACTGTGCAGGCCAGTCGCCGGACGGACGGATGTTCAGAAGATAATGTGCGCCACGGTGCATACGGTCGAAGGTCTCCGCATCGATCTCGATGCCGAACTCATGTGCGATGGCCGGAAGATGCATGGTTGCATTGGTCGAACCGGAAATCGCGGCATGGACCATGATCGCGTTCTCGAAGCTCTCCTTCGTCACGATGTCCTTTGCGGTGATGCCCTTCTTCACAAGCTCCATAAGCTGCTTGCCAGCATCATACGCTGCCTGCCGGAGCTCCGGAGCAGTGGCTGGCATCAGAGCGGTGCCCGGAAGCATCAGCCCGAGGGCCTCTGCCATGACCTGCATCGTGGAGGCGGTGCCCATGAAGGAGCAGGCGCCACAGCTCGGGCAGGCGTTGTGCTTATAGTAATCGAGCTGGCTGTTCGGGATCACGCCGGTCTTCTCCCAGGCGTCGAACTTGCCGATCTGCTCGAGGGTCAGAAGCTCGTTGATCGCGCAGGCAGGATCGTTAACGACGTACTCCTTCGGAAGGGTATGCGCCTCCATAACACCACCGGTCACAACGATGGCACTCATGTCCTTGAGACGACCGATGCTCATCAGCATGGCCGGCATGGACTTATCACAGCTTGCGATGAAGACACCGCCGTCATATACGCTGGCGTTTGCCTGTGCCTCCACGAGGTTTGTGATCGCATCGCGGTGTGCGAGTGAGTAATTGATGCCGTCATGGCCCTGTGCGATGCCATCACACATATCGGTTGCGAAGTAACGGGCCGCCTTACCACCGTTTTCGTTGACAGCCTGCACCGCCTGCTTCACGAACTGATCGAGGTGCGCGCTGCCCGGATGGCTGTCGCCGAAGGTGCTCTCCACCATGATCTGCGGCTTACCGAGGTCCTCGACCTTCCAGCCCATACCCATCTTCAGCGGATCATTCTCCGGAGCCAGTGTACGTACTTCCTGTGAACGTAATTTCATTTTCTTATCCTCCTGATACTCTACCCATCTGACGTTTCCAATCCACGGCAGAGCTACGCCCGAAGAGCTCTCCGATGCGCAACTCATCTGCAGATACCCGTGGCGGGCTACGTCTTTCATTCTATGATACTTCTATTCACTTCTATTCACTTCTGAATCAGCGTAAAGGTCTTCGCTGTGTTGTCTGCCTTGATCACCGGCATCGGAAGTCCGGCATACATAAGGCTCGCACCACTTAACTCTAGGCCGAGCTCCGGGATCGTGTAAACCGCAGCTTCGTTGAGACCACGCAGCTTGATGTAAATGATGCCCTTGTTCGCGCTGGTACGTCGCTGTACGAAGCTGAAGACGGCGCTCTTCTGATCATCCGCCACCGACATGAAGGCGACGAATTCATGCCCCACGCCGGTCAGACGGTAGTACTTACCAAACGCGCTTGTCAGCGCATGCTCCTGATAGTACTGAATCTGGCGCTTCACAGCTTCCTTCTCTTCATCATTCAGCTCATTTGGATCGAGCTCATAGCCGAAGGTGCCGTAGTAGGCAAGCGCGGCTCTCGTATCGATCGATACGCTACGGCCGGTCTGCTGGTTCGGGCAGACAGAAACATGTGCCCCCATCACAGATGGTGGATAGAAGAAGGAGGTACCATGCTGGATACAGATCCGTTCGATGGCATCTGTATCATCGGAGCACCAGATCTGCGGTGCGTAGTACAGAACACCCATATCGAAACGTCCGCCGCCACCACAGCAGCCCTCGAAACGAATCTGCGGAAAGGTCGTGGTGAGCTTCTCCATCAGCTTATAGAAGCCGAGCACATAACGGTGACAGAGCTCACCCTGTCGTTCTGCCGGCAGTGCCTGTGAAAAACGATCGGTCATGCTGCGGTTCATATCCCACTTGATGTAGTCGATTTCCGCGTCCTTGAACTCATTATAAATCTGATCAAATATGTACTCGACGACTTCATCGCGACTGTAATCGAGAATCAGCTGATACCGCTGCCTGGTCGGCTTTCTGCCTGGGATAGCGATGCACCAGTCCGGATGCTCTTCATAAAGCCGGGAGTCTTCACTTATCATCTCCGGTTCGATCCAGATGCCGAACTTGAGTCCGAGACCATGAATCCGCTTCGAGAAGCCGGCGATGCCGCTCGGAAGCTTTTCCAGATTGCACTGCCAGTCACCGAGTCCACGGAACTCATTCGTTCTTCGCCCAAACCAGCCGTCGTCCATGACGAACATCTCGACGCCGAGCTCCTTACCTGCACTTGCGATCTGCATAAGCTGCTCTTCATCGAAGTCGATCATCGTCGCTTCCCAGTTGTTGAGGAGTACCGGACAGCGCTGATTCTCGAACTGTCCCGGAATCAGGAAGTGCCGTACGACATCATGATAATGATGGCTTAATCCGGTGAGACCTGCTGCGCTGAAAGACATCACTGCCTCCGGGGTCGCAAAGGTTTCACCCGGATTCAGCTTCCAGTAGAAGGTGTCCGGATGGATGCCGGCCACCACACGTGTCTGCTTGAAGTCATTGACCTCAACCGTAATCTGGAAGTTTCCACTGTAGACGAGGGCGACGCCATAGCAGTCACCAGCCGTCTCCGTCGTCTCGTGATCACATAACACGATGGTCGGATTATAGTAGTGACTCGAAATGCCACGGATACTGTCCACGACGGTCTTGCCATGACGGACCGGTGTTCGCTGTGCATTTCGCTCATGTCCCCAGCTGCCGTAAAAATCGATCTGGTCCATCTCATCGGTCGGGAAGCTGAGGCAGGTGGAGTGGGCTGCATGCAGTGTAATTTCGGTATCTTCGAGATTTCGAATCACCGCATGTCTCGTGATGACATCACAGCTCTCCAGTACACCGTAGAACAGGGTCACTTCTACCTTCGTTGCGACATCCTGCAGTACGACCTCGAGCGTCATCCAGTCATCCCCCTTGTTCCGAAGAGATGGCATGCCTTCGATCGTATACTTCCCGTTATAGATGCGATGCGAAACGTAACGAAAATCAATACAGTTGGATCCATCTGCGTGGATGATACTGCATGCAGATGTCTTGAAATCAGATACGCCGAAGCCAGGATACTCCTGCTCGAGTACGTCGAGACACAGTGTACGGTCCTGCTTCATCTCATACGGATTCGCCTCGAAACCATGGCGAAGGCGGACCGGGATGTAATCCACGGCCTCCTCCACTCTCCTTCCGTAATATAAATGCTCCAGAAATCCGAATTCCGCCACGCGGAACTGGTAGCTGGTGTTCTTTGTTTTTAACAGAAACACCTTTTTTTCTTCATTAAAAGTGATGCCCATAACGGCCTCCATCTATTTCTACAACGATAGCCAGGCCTCGACAATTACTTCTATTTCATTGCGTGATTGGCCTGGCCATAAACATATTTTATTTAATTGCGCTATCTACCATACCCTGGATGAAATACTTCTGCAGGAAGAGGAAGAGTACGATAACCGGCAGGATACCGATGAACGCGGCCGCAGCGGCACCGTTCATGTTCGCTGCATCGGCGGAGAAGAATCCGGCGATCGCCAGTGTAACGGTCTTCATCTTCGGTGACTGAAGAAGGTACAGTGCAAACTGATAGTTATTCCAGCAGTACACACCGGTGATGATGATAACCGATGCGGTCACCGGCTTTAACTGCGGAAGGATGATCTTAAAGAAGATCTGAATCGGTCCGCAGCCGTCGATGGCTGCTGCTTCTTCCAGCGCTACCGGAATCGACTGGATAAAGTTACTATACAGGAAGATACTGGTCGGTAACTGGAAGGTAACGAGGGCCACGATGATGCCCCAGTAGGTATTGATACCGCCGATGTTCGCCATGAAGGAGTAGAGCGGTACCAGGATGCTGAGTGGTGGAATCATCATGACACCCATGATGAAACCCTTTACGATGACATTCAGCTTACTCTTATTTCTCGAAATCGGGTAAGCGGCCATCGCACCGATGACGGTGATCAGGATGATCGATACACCGGTGATCAGGATGGTATTCTTCAGGGCCAGCATCATGCCGCTCTTTTCGAGCGCAGTATAGAGGTTCTTCGTATAGATGTAGCCCGGAAGTACCCATCTCGAGGAGTGGTCATACGGTGACTTGAATGCAAGACCGATCACCATGTAGATCGGGATGATGTGGACAAAAACGATAAAAATCGCCAGTAGATATTTCCACAGATTTGATTTCTTCTGCATTATACATCCACCTCCCGCTTGTCGAAGAATTTGATAACCACGTTACTGATGACCATGATCAGCAGGAAGGATACGATACCGATGGCGGATGCATAGCCTGCGGACTGGGCCGAGAAGTACTGGTTGGTTACGAGTGTTGACAGTGAGTGGGTAGAGAATCCAGGTCCACCACTGGTGAGCGCCATAACGAGATCGAAGAGCTTCAGTCCACCGATAAGGTTCAGGATGGTCGACGACGAAATGGCCGGCATCAGAAGCGGCAGAGAGATATTCTTGAAGATCTCAACAGCATTGGCACCGTCCAGCTTCGCAGCCTCATAGTACATGCTCGGCACGTTCTGTAAGCCGGCGAGGTAGATAACCATGGAGACACCCACGAACTGGATGGAGTTAACGATGACGATGATGGCGATGGCCGCGTTCGAGCTCGACAGAAGATCTACCGGCTCACGTCCGAGCCAGATGAGGATGTCGTTCAGTGCACCACCATCATACTGGAATACGAAGTACATGATGTAACCCATGATGAGAGAGGCGATCATGACCGGCATGTAAATGACGGTTCGAACGATGGCACGTCCCCGGAACTTCGTATTCAGGAACAGGGCATACGCGAGTCCCAGGATATTCTGGATGATCGTACTCACGATACCATAAATCAGTGTATTGACCAGTGCGGTCTTTACGTTCGGATCCTTCAGGAGGCGAACGTAGTTATTCATTCCCACAAACTTCATGGTCTGCGAATATCCGTTCCAGTTGGTAAAGGATATTCTTATACCATGCAGGAACGGATAGATTACGAAAACCAGGAACAGTACAACAGCAGGAATGTAAAAAAGATTAATTACTCCCTTTTTTTGTACCTTCATTTCATTACTCCTGTGCCTTCTTCTCTTCGTAGCTGTTCTTCATCTGAGCGACAGCATCTTCTGTTGCGTTCTTCTGTCCGGAAAGAATGGTGCCACCAGTTACACAAAGGTCATTCCACATACCGCTTGGAAGGTACTTACGATCGAAGTAAGGAATGTTCAGGATCTCAGGGTTGTTTGCATACTTGCCGTAGAATGCCTCGAGACGGCCGGTATCACTCTCTACGTTATCAAGACCAGAAGGCATACCGCACTTGGTTGCAAGTCTTCCACAGATGTCCTCTCTCGCCATGAACTCCATGAACTGCTTTACTTCCTCTGGGTGCTCTGTCGTCTTCGACATACCGATTGCGAAATGCTCACCCGTCATAAGGGAGGTCTTTAAACCAGTCTCACGTGCAGGCAGTGGCATGAATCCGAGCTCGGTATCCGGATTCTGTACATACATCTCAGTAATGGCAGAAGCGGAATGGAACATAAATGCAGACTTCTCTGCTGCCATCGCCTTCACGCCGGTCATGAAGTCAGAAGTTACGGCATCCTTGTTGAAGTAACCAGCCTCATTCCAGCCGGCAACCTTATCAACGACTACGTTCCACTTCGACCAGTCGAAGGAACCGTCAAGCAGTGCCTGCTGATTTGCTTCATCCTCGTTGGAGATGAAGGTCGGAGCGATGAAATCCATCAGATTACCGACGGTATAGCTATCCTTACCACCGATCTGGATCGGAGTCTTGCCGATGGCTTTTACCTTCTCGCAGGCTGCATCGAAGTCATCCCATGTCTTAAGGTCGTCTACATTGACACCAGCCTCATTCAGTACGTTTACGTTGTATACAATACCGGTCAGATCCATGTCGATCGGAAGAGTATAGAGGTTACCCTCTGCATCGGTGATCTGCTCTGCGATGGAGGATGAAATATGGTTTGCGAACTCGAAATCGTTCAGCGGTGCAAGGTACTCAGCGTAACGTGCGACTGCCCAGCCATGGGTCGTCCATACGTCCGGAAGCTGCTGAGAAGCCATTCTGGTCTTCATGATGTCAGAGAAGTTACTTCCTGGCATGATCGCCTCAACGCCGATACCGGTCTCTTCTGTGAACTGCTTGCAGACTGCCTGCACCTCATCACTGATAGCCTCACCATTCAGGTTGTATAAGAACTCGAGGGTAACGTCACTCTTCGGCGCATCCTTCTCTTCCTTGTCTGCCTGCTCTGCCTTTGCGGTCGTCTCAGCGGCCTCGGTGGTCTTCGGCTCTTCCGGAGCCTTCGAACATGCTACAGATGTAACTGCCATCGCTGCGATCAGCATGGAGGTAGCGAATTTCTTCATAATCATTTCCTTCCTTTTCTTTCGTTTCTTCGTGTGGTAAGCGCGCTTTTTCATGTACATCCATAGTAACAGGACACAGATTCATCTTGAAGTGACTCAATTCTACACTTTGGTACCCTTTTCTGTTACTGTCCGCCGAGCCACGCCTTGACTTCACTCTGTCTGAACGGTTACCTCTTCTTGGATTCGGACCATGTCTACGCCCGGGAGACAGTTGACGCGGCGGATTGATTCAAATATTATAAATAGGAATTATAAGCACTCAAATTTTTTGTGGATTTTGACAGAGGAGAAAGATGCGCCGATCACAGAGCTTTCAGAACAAACTCATCCTGCTTTTTCTTTTCAGTATCATCCTGCCGATTTCGATCCTCTCGTCCTGCCTCGCCTTTTACCTGCAAAACCGGATTCAGAAGGAAAACGAGACCTACTTCTCGACGACGCTGTACGAAATTTCCAGTAATATGAGCACCTACTTTTCCGATCTGCAGCATATGGCACTGACGCCGTATATTTATGATGACATCATTAATTTTTATACCGCTGTCGATAACGCGCAGTACACGGTGGAGGGGCCGGCAAACTATCGCATCGGGTCCTACCGGCAGAACTATATCTTCTGTATGCAGCGTCTGATAATCACTTCGCGCGATGATATCCTCTCGATTTCGTTCATGCCGAAAAATCCGAAGAACCAGATGATTCTGACGACGAGTCGGAATCGGGATCTGCTGGAGACGGCGGACTTTCGCTATAATGATCAGTACTGGTTTGCAGATGGATTTTTGCTCGATGAGCCGTTTCGCTACTCCATCACGGAACCACTGCCATTTATGAATACGCAGTCCGAGGTCATCGCAACGTTTCATACGGTGAAGAATATTAATACGAAGCGAAAGCTTGGTGTCCTGCGCATCGACTCGTCGCTCGCACCAATCCGGGGCATGTTTGACAGTGTCGAGCTGACCCCGCACTCCGGATTTATCATCGTAGATCAGAATGGAAAACCGATTTATCACGAAGGTTATCTGGATGACGAAGCGGTGCCTTATCTTCTGCGCGAAGACGCTAAGATCCGGACCTCCGGTGATACCTATCTCCGCTATCAGCGCAGCATCAAGGGGATGCCATGGACGCTTGTGTTTCTGTCCTCTTACCATGACAACATGAAGTCGATTCTCCTTATCTGGATTCTCGCGGCGATTCTCGGTGTACTGACCATCATCGCCGGCTGTCTCTTCTTCCGGAAGAACTCTCAGAAGACGACCATCGTGCTGAACTCAATTCTGAGCGCGATGGAATCTGCATCGAATGGAAATCTCGATATTCATATCCCGGAGGAACTCATGGCGCGAAACGATTTCTATGTCGCGGACGAGTTTACGATGATCGGAGAGCATCTGAATGAAATGATTCATCAGCTGGATCTCTATATTCAGCGTTCCTATAAAAACGAGATTCAGCGACAGGAAGCGGAATACCGGGCACTACAGAGTCAGATCAATCCGCACTTCCTCTATAACACGCTGAACTGCTTCGTCTCTCTGAATCGTCTCGGAATGAAAAAGGAGCTGGAGGCCGGCATTCTGCAGTTAACGCATATCTTCCGCTATACCTGTAGCAACTCAAAAACGACCACTGTCGCGCAGGAGCTTCAGTTCTGTACTCAGTACTGCGAGCTCATGAAGCTTCGTTTCGATGAGCGTATCACCTATGTCTGCGAATGTGCGGAGGCTACCCGCGAGATTGAGATTCCACGTCTGTTGATTCAGCCCTTCGTCGAAAATGCGATGAAGCACGGCATGGATCCGGATGGACGGTCGATCACCATCTGGACGGCTGCCTGCATTGACCATGGCACACTGGTGCTTTCGATAAAAAATAACGGTATTCCGATCGACCTCGATACGCTACGCTCTTCGAAGCATGTCGGCATCATGAATGTCGAAAATCGACTGAAGATTTTCGATCCGGACGCACGACTGGATATCACGCTCGAGGATGGTATTACGAGTTTTACGGTGTATATTCCGATGAAGGGCATCGGTACCCGGATATAAGCGCAGGGTAGTGACGCAGGACTTCCATTCTATGGCGAAGCGTAGACACCAGACGATCGGAAACTGCGGAATCATGTTCGCGGAAACAGAAAGGATAGACTATGAATATCATACTGGCAGATGACGAGCGTCTACCACGTTTGGGATTAAAAAGCATGATCGAGGAGCTGTATCCGGAACAGCACAGCTTCATCGAGGTTACGAACGGCGAAGAGCTGCTGCTCTATGTCGAAGACCATACACCGGATGTCATTTTCCTCGACATCCACATGCCGAAGCTGTCCGGACTCGACGCCTTCGCGCAGTTTCATACGAAGGATATTCCGGTCGTGATGCTGACCGGCTATGCAGAGTTCGCCTATGCACAGAAAGCCCTGACCTATGGTGCCATCGACTATATTCTAAAGCCGGCGGCGCTCGAAGATATACAGAAGGTCATGGAAAAAATCATGCAGCTCAAGCAAAAGGAGATTTCGGCGTACCAGAAGGATTACGAGCTTGAATGTAAAAAAATCCTCGATCTCTACTTCTCCATCCAGTTTATTCAGCAGCCGAAATATGTGCAGCCACCCTACACCGTCATGATCTTCTACTTCGATCATGATCCGAAGTCCTCGAAAAAGAATAATTTCGATCTGCTGTCCACCTCTCTTACTGCCCTGTCAGAGAAGTATTCCTTCCCGTGCGGCTGTGGTTTCCTGCCGAGTGGCGAGCTCATCTATATCACGACGGGCCAGCTGCCGCGCACACTCATCACCCACATCCCGGAGGACTTCCAGAAGCTCTCCTCCTGCCTCGCAACCGGATTCGTCTACTATGCAGATTCTATCGAGGACTTACTACGTCGCATCACCTATGTGCAGAAGCTCGAGAGCATTCACCTCTGCACATCCTTAGGAAAATGCATGTTCCTTGATGAGCTGAAGGAGCAGGAGACGTATCTCCCGCTTTCCACACTGCTGGATAAGGCGATTCTCGCTCTGCAGCTGCAGGACTCCGTGACTTTGCATAAGACGCTCTCGGAGATGCGAAATCTGGAAAACGGAGATGCACTGCTCGCACGCTGTGACGCATCCCTCGCTCGCGTCTTTGATCTGACCTTCCATCATCGCATCGAAACCAGCTCGATCGCACAGCTTACCGACAGTATCCAGCAGCTACATAACTCCGACAGTACCCCGGATACCATCGAAAAAATCAATCGGTACGTCGACGAAAACTATATGAATCAGATCGGCATCAACACGATTTCCGATCTCCTCGGCATCTCTCCGAATTATCTGAGTAAGACCTATAAGATGAAAACCGGCGAGAACTTCACGGACTATCTCACGAACGTGCGTATGCAGAAGGCCATCGAGATGGTCGCCGCCGGCAGGTGCCGGACTGTACGAGAACTCGCCGAAAGCGTCGGCTATTTCAGCACCCGTTACTTCACGAAGCTCTTTATGAAAACCACCGGCGTCACCCCATCAGAGTACCTGAAGCAGCACCTGCCACTATAATAAGGACGTTGGAACCATCACCATGCATTTCCAGTAAGCAGAATTTCTGTGAAACCAGACGCTACGGAAGCGAAAAGAAGGGAAGTCCCGCCGGGCTTCCCTTCTCTAACGTTTATACTTTATTCTTCTCCATGATGTCCGGTGTCAGCCCGAATTCGTCGATGACGAACTGCGGGATCTGTCCGTAGTAGAAGTTTCTTACGAAGGAGCCGCGGTCCTCTTCCTCGACTTCCTCATCCTCTTCCAGATCGTACGCGTCCTCGTCATCGAACGTATCCAGATCGCCATCGTCTGCAGTCTCGAACGCATCTGCATCCGTTCCCGTCGCCACATCACTGCTCCTCAGCTGACCCACGTTCACAGTAAACTTCGTATCCGACCGCTTCATATCCACGACGATTTCCATGCCGCAATCGGTTTCCATGAGCGGATTCAGAGAAACGACCGAGTGTGAAGCGGAGGCCGCGAGGATTTCCCGAATCTGCTCCGGGTCCGTCACGGTCAGCATCGCACGGCTGTCGTCACTCAGGTACTTCCGCTGGCGCTGGCCGAGTTCTGTATCCGCCGGTGCCATCTCCTCTTCCGAAACTGCAACGCCCTGATACGAGAGCGTGATGCTCGCGGTCTTTTCCGGAGTCACCATCCCGCCGACCTCGACACCGCACGCCCGGAGAAGCGCGATGGTCTTCGTAAAGGACGGGTAGATCGGGTAGTAGTAATAGTAGTTGAAAAGCGTGTAGTTGCCGCCTTCGTCGCGCAGCTTCTGGATGAGCGCCTGCTGCTCGTTCGTCTTAAACTGGATCTCCGCGATCGGCATCTCGTGCGCTCTGGTCTCGCTCGTCAGCGCCTTCAGCTCCTCCTGGTACGCCGCGAGCAGCGCCGCCTTCACGTCGGCTCCGGCGAGCTTCACGTGGCTGCACTCGTCCTCTTCCTTATAGTTGATGCCCGCGACGTCGTCCGCGGACAGCGACAGTACCGGATACATCGCCGTCTTGTAGGCGTCGAGATCATAAACCGACTCGAGCGCTGCTCTCACGCCGGAGACATTGACCCGATAGCTGCGGTAGACGGTCCGCCCGTTCCGGAGGTGCCAAGCGATCGTGACGTTATGAAACGCCTCATCGCCCTCCTCGAGATCATAGGAGCGCCCGCCGCCCCGCAGGAAGCGGTCTCGGGCCTGTGCCGCATCGTGCACACCCTGCGCTGCGATCGTATGGAGGAGTTCGAGCCCCTGATCGTCCGAGATCTGCATCTCATCCGCCAGCGTCGAGGACGGCATCGCGTCAAACGTTACGCCATACCAGCCCTCGGTATATTCCACCGTCGAGTGGTACTGGCTCGTCGCATCCGGGTCGAGGAGGTCGCTGTAGATGCCGCCGGACGCAAGCTTCTCTGTCGCCGGCAGGTAGCGGTCGTAGCCGAAGAGGTCGAAGCGGAAGATCGCGAAGACGACGCCGACAAAGACTGCACTCACAAGGAGCTGTCGCTTATGCGCAAACAGACTCTTGAAATCGAAGTGATAGATGATTTCGATGATGCAGCTCACGAGAAGGAGTCCGCAGACGAGACCGAACACGGTCCAGCCATCCTCGCACATCATCGAGTGGAACATCGCGCCGAGCAGGAGTGACGACGGCACGGCGATCAGGAAGCGGATGATCGGCTCCGTAATCGGAAAAGCCATCGCGTGGCCGGCTGCCTCGGACGGACGTCGGCGATAGAGGAGCATACCGAGGAGGAACAGCACTGCCGCTGCCAGCATTGCCCACAGCGCCATACGTCCAGGCTGCGAAGACATGCAGGCCTTCACATACCAGGCGACCGGGGAGGTCCGCTCACTAAGCGCCAGCAGGAAGCTGTCGTCGCCGTAAAAGGTCGTGAAATACTCCGAAAAATACGCCGAGATCGTCATGCAGATCACCGGTCCCCAGCTGAAAAGCACGCCGGTCCCCAGCAGGCCCACCACCAGATTTCCGGTCAGCAGCATGCTGAGAATCGCGGTCATGTACACGAGGGCGAAGAAGCACAGGTGCTCGACGCTCGCGAGGTACAGGCTGCCCCAGTCGAACGGCACGCCCTTCACGCGGATCATAACGGCGGCGATCGTCAGGAAGCCGAGATAGGCGACGGCCATGTAGAGAAAGCCGTTCAGGCAGGTCACCGCGTACAGCATCTCCCGTCGGATCGGAAGGCTATGGTAGAAATCCGTTTTCTTTTTCGAGTGCAGGTACGCGAAGCCGGAGGCCGCCAGCACCACTGCGGCAATCGTCAGCATGAACGCGAGTGCGCCACCCTTCATGGAGTACATCCGCAGCATGTCGCGCGTGAAGTCCCTCTGCGCCTGTGTCCGTGCGAGATCCGCCGGGAGACTGCTGTTCAGATTCTCCGGTCGGAAGGCCGTGCTGCTCCAGAGCGCCGTCGTCACCGGGAAGGCGAAGAAGCACAGGAGCAGGACGAGCGCCAGGTTCCAGATGCGCTGCTTCGTATTTTCCTTCATGTATTTAAAAAATAAGCTTCTTGATGTCATAACCGGCCACCTCCGTTTCGCTGATAAAGATTTCCTCCAGGGAGAGCGGGATCATCTCGAAAAAGACCGGATGATAGCTCTGCATCCGCGCCTGGATCTCCTCCTTCTGTCCCCGCACCGTGAGCGTCAGCAGGCTTCCACGCTGCTCCGTCGTCATGATGTCGAGATCCTGCAGGTTCGTGCGGTCGAGCCCGGCAGGCAGCACGCACTGAATCTTATGAATATTCATCTTCATATCGTCGAGGTCCTTAGAAAGCAGCATGCCGCCCCGATGCAGGAGCCCCACGTGATCGCAGATATCCTCGAGCTCACGCAGGTTGTGCGAGGCGATCACCGGTGTCAGGTGCCTCTCCTCGATGTCGTTTGCGAAGAGGCTCTTCACGGTCTGCCGCATCACCGGATCGAGGCCGTCGAAGGTCTCATCACAGAAAAGATAATCCGTGCCGGCGCAGATGCCGAGCAGCACCGCAAGCTGCTTCTTCATGCCCTTCGAAAAGGTCTGGATCTTCCGGCGTCCGTCGAGCTCGAAGCTCTTCAGGAGCCTGCCGAAGCGGTCCGTATCAAAATTCGGGTAGATCCCCTGGTAAAATGTCTTCATATCGTCCGCTGTACCGTTTCCGAGAAAATATGGCTCATCCGGGATATAGAAGCATCTCGCCTTCACCCGTATATCCTCGAAAACCGCCTCCCCATCGAGGGTGATCGTGCCTTCATCCGGCTTCAGGATCCCTGCCGCCATCCGGAGGAAGGTGCTCTTCCCGGCACCGTTCGTGCCGATCAGACCGAACACAGTGCCATCCTGAATCTCCGCATGGATATGATCCACTGCGGTCACGCCCTGAAAGCGCTTGGTCAGATTGTCCGCCTTTATCATCTTCTGCCTCCTGTTTCTGTTTCGTATTCCGAGCCTGCGCCAGATTCTGTTTCTGTGCCTGCGCCCTGGCCCGCACCAGATCCTGTTTCTGTACCTGTGCCCTGGCCTGCGCCTGTGCCCGGATTCAGTTCGTAATTCTGCGCCACCTGCGCCTGAAATGCCTCCATCGTGATGCCGGCGTTCCGTGCGTCCTCAACCAGCAGTGCGAGCTCCCGCCAGATTTCGACCTGCTTCTTCGCTCGAATCTGGTGATTTTCCGCCACGAAGCTGCCGCGTCCCTTCACCGAGTAGATATAGCCCTGTCGCTCGAGCTCCGCATACGCCCGCTGGATCGTATTCGGATTGATCGACAGCTCCGTCGCGAGGCTTCGGACGGACGGCAGCTGGCTGTCCTGCGCGAGCACGCCCCGGACCATCAGATCCGACAGCTTTTCCACGATCTGCTCATAGAGAGGACGTCGATCCTTGTAATCGATGAGAATCATATCCGCTATCCCCTTTCCAGTACGTTTCCTGAATCTGTGAATCAAATGCATCAGATCCGGCAGAAGCGTAGCCAGGTGATTCATTTAATTCGTGTGATTTGAGTGAATTAAGTGTATTAATTGTATTAGTACAGCTGAAGTATAAAAAGAAAGCAGCCGATTGTCAATCAGCTGCTTTCTTACGATTTTATGAACATGTTCCGGCGCAGGTCGGAGATCGGGTTTTGCGGACGCCGGCGGCCTGCTGCTTTACGTGAAGTGTTTCTCCGCCTTATGTTCCTTCTTATTCTGGTACATCTTCTGGTCGGCGCGGGCCTTCGTATCGCGGATGCTCTCATACGCATCGAGGAGGGCACTTCCGTACGAAACATTCGGCAGAATCGAGGTCTTCACACGCTGCTTCGTCAGGTTCCAGTAGAACTTCTCCCGGCAGAAGACCTCCTTCTCCGGATTCCAGAGCAGCACGCAGAACTCGTCACCACCGATGCGGTAGCAGTTGCCATAGCGGCCGTAGGCCTTCTTCAGACACTGCGCGATTTCACGGAGACAGCGGTCACCCGCGAGATGCCCGTAGGTATCATTGATATGCTTGAAATCGTCGAGGTCGAGTACGATCAGCATCCGGTCCTCTTCGTGCAGATTCAGCGTCCGGTTCAGATAGTTCTTCTGGCTGAGCAGTCCTGTCAGACCATCGAGCTGGTTCCACATCTCGTTGCAGTAGAGGTAGTACAGGATCGACAGTATGGTCACGCAGAGCCAGGTCACGTGGATCCCCGGCAGCCGGATCTGCACGAGCGTTCCCAGCGCGAGAAACAGCGCCAGCGCATAGATGAGCTCCCGGCCACGGTTCTGGAAAAAGCGCGCCATCTCAAGGAGATGGTACATCAGGAAGACGATACCGGCGTAATACATCAGCATGTAGACCGGGAAGCCGCCCAGTCGCGAGTATTGGTTGGCCGCGTCCACCGTAAACACCAGTCCGCCCGTGAAGAGCGAGACGGTCATGATCAGAAAGTACACGATTTCCAGCGCGGTCGCCACCTTCAGACTCTCACTGATCTGTCCGCTCTGATCGATCGTGTAGACCATGACGAGCGGCACCGCGGGTGTCAGGCTGAAGCCCAGGTAGTTTGAGATGATGTTGATGGGCCGCATCCAGCGTGGCCCTCCGTCTACCAGCACCGTAATCAGCTCCAGGATCGAGATCAATGCAATCAGCAGAAAGGTGTACAGGAAGCCGCGGGTCTGCTTCGGATTTAAGGTATCATTCAGGCTCACCAGCACACACATAAATGCGAGCGCAAATAAATTGATCGCGGTAAGCACGAGAAAATACATGTCCGTCATCGCGATCCCCCTTTCATTTCTATAATGTCATTTACTCATTATATAGGAAGAGCCGGGCGGGAAACAATCCGGAAAAGGGCAAAAAACGGCGAAACGCAGGTGAAATTCCGGCAAATCATGCGGTTCCAGATGAAAGCCCGGAGGGGCGACAACAGAAGCACAGTACTTCGAAGCCGGTAAAATCTAAGCCAGGGACCCTAAGCGGCACTAAGCCCTCTGCAAGTGTGTCATATTTCGCACCCGAAATATAGCCGCCGTCTTTAACAGACGATTGACTCAGATGGTCTGAAATCGTCACATACGTTTTACCTTTATTTGTTCTCGATGCCGTCGTTGATGTGTGAACATAATAACTACCATCTGCCCGGCTCACAATGATCGGTACCGTTTTACCTGCGCCAGGGACACCGATCCAGTTCTCAGTATTGGGCTCGCTTTTATACGGGAAAACGGGCACTGGCGTCATCTTAAGAATTTCGTAAGGGGGTCTGACCCCATAAACTACGCTCGCGTGCCCTTGCTTTTCCAGCCATTAACAAGCCCTAATCGTATAAAAACGTCACGATGTCACTGCTGTCTTTAGCGGAATTTTCCATGTTATCTTTTCTAACTACTCTAATATTTATTTATACCATGTTTCCGTAAATGTTGTAAACGTTTAAAGATGCCAGTTTTTCAGTTTACATGCCATTGTACAGAAATAAATACAATTCATTCGCTTCAGCGATCTGATGACTACTTATTTCCGTCGAAATATGATATACTTCAGTCCATGCGAATCATGCACCAGAACATATAGACAGCGAGGAAACGATGATGGAAATATATATGATCAGACATGGAGAAACGATGTGGAATCAGCAGCATCGTCTGCAGGGACGGAAGGATATTCCGTTAAATGATGTGGGACTCGCCGGCGCGCGCATCGCGGCGGAGGCACTGAAGGATGTGCATTTCGATCGAGTATTCTCGAGTCCGCTCGTGCGTGCGAAGAAGACGGCCGAGATCATCCTGAAGAATCACCCTGATCTCAGCATTGAACCACTCGACGATCTCCAGGAGATCGCGTTCGGTACCGGAGAGGGCATCGAGATGCGCGATGATGTGCCGCATACCGAGGCGGAGAAAGAGATTCTCGATCATCTGAAGCGCTGGTTCGCGTACCCGGATACCGTGGCACCACTGCCGGGCGGCGAGTCAATCCGCGAGGTGAAGGACCGTATCGAGCACTTCCTCGATACGTATATCTACCCGAACGAGGGCAAATATGAGCGCGTGATGGTGACCTGCCACGGCGGTATCCTCCGCGGCGTCGAGAGCATCGTCCGGAACCTGAGCGACGCGGATTACTGGGACGGCGGCATCGTCCCGAACTGCGGTGCGATGGTCCTCGAGCTGAAGGACGGAAAACTCGCCATCGAGAAGGTCATCGACCTCATCAACCAGACGGAAACCGTCGTCGGCCTCGGCACACATCGTCCGCGGCACTAAGTTAAATTCTTAAATACTGCCGAAGGGCGACTGTCAGAAGCCATACGCAGAGGCCGTGAATAAATCAAAATTGGCCCCTTAGAACCAGTTGGAGTAATTTTCCTTAGCACCCTTCGCAACACTGAGTTTTCATAAAGAAAACTCAGTCGTTTGCGGAGGGCCTACTGGTTCTTAGGGGCCAATTTTTGATTTTTCCGACCTCGGAGTACTGCGCTTCTGACAGTCGCCCTTCGGTTTATTTAGAAATTATTTCGTCTCGCTGTGTGGCGGAGCCATATGTCCACGCATCATGGAGAACTTATCCATCGGATACTTCTCGAGGTTATCGAGGATCTTACGATCATCGGCCTGGTTCAGAAGATCCTGACGGGACTTCCGAAGCTCCATCTCCGTCTTGTGCTTACTTGGGCCACCGACGCAACCGCCCTCGCAGACCATACCCTCGATGAAATCCTCCGGGAGCTTGCCGAGCTTGAGAAGTGTCAGCGCAACGTTGCACTCCTTGCCACCGGCTGCTGCACGAAGCTTGATACCGGTCGTATCCTCGTTCCGCTCACGCATCACCTCCATAACCGCGTTTGCAACGCCGCCGGATGTTGCGAAGCTCTTGCCCCAGATGGACGACTCCTGATACGGATCAACCACCGGCTTCATCTCCACATTCTTCGAGGCCATCATCGTGGTCATCTCGCCAAATGTGAGAACGTAGTCTGCATTGCCCTCGATCCCCATCTCATGGGACTCGGACTTCTTCGCGATGCACGGTCCGATAAATACAGTCGTGCAGCCCGGGTGGGTCGCCTTCAGGTATCTGGAAATCGCGCACATCGGGGAAACGGTCTCCGACATGTTCTCCTTAAACTGCTCCGGGAAATGCATACGCAGCATGTTGATGAATGCCGGACAGCAGGAGGTCGTCATCTTCTTACCTTCCTTACGTGCCTCGGACCACTCCTCTGCCTCGTACGCTGCGGTCATATCGCCGCCGAGACCGACCTCGACCATGTCGGTGAAGCCGACTTCCTTCAGTGCCTCACGGATGGAGCCCATGGTGATGTCCTTACCGAACTGACCCTCGATCGCCGGTGCACACATCGCGAAGACTTCCTTGCCGGCCTTGATGTCACGGATGACATCGAGCACATCGATCTTCGATGCGATCGCGCCGAACGGACAGCTGTGGATACACTGACCACAGCGGATGCACTTCTTATCGTCGATCTTACAGATGCCGTTCTCGTCGTAGCTGATGGCATTGACCGGACACGGCTTACGGCACGGACGCTCCAGATGCGCGATGGCACCATATGGACACGCGTTCGCACACATACCACACTCCTTACACTTGTTCGGATCGATGTGCGCTCTCGACTCGGTCATGGTGATCGCACCGAAGCGGCAGCTGTTCTGGCACGCCTTACCAAGGCAGAGACGGCAGTTATCGGTTACAGAATAAGTGGATAGCGGACACTCCTCGCAGGCCGGATCGATGACCTGTACGACGTTCGGATTCTTCTCCGTCGTGTATGGATTTGCATCCATGTTCTCAGAAAGACGGATTCTCCATCTCAGAATCTCACGCTCCTTGTAGACACAGCAGCGCCATGTTGCGTGAGGTCCCGGTGAAATCGACATAATCAGCTGATTCTCTGCATCTGGTGTGATCTCGTCATGCTCCCAGAGCTCGCGTGCGAGCCCCTCCATGACAGCATGCTTGATGGAAACCGCACCCCTATCATTTGTAACCATATATTTTCCTCCTGAAAAAAATATACATAAAATCGCCCAGTTATAAAAAGTATAACATGCGATGAAAAACTTGAACATTGTTAATTTGACACAGAATTAACAAGTCGTTTTACATTATATATAGAAGTTTCGAAAATGCGTGTTTTTTCGTAGAAACATGAACTTTGAATAATACGAAAAAATAATATACATTTTGGCAGCACCCTTCGCTCCCGGAGGATGCTCACTATATTATTATGAGCATTTCAGAAAATTTCATATACCCGTGCGCCCGTTTCCTATGGATTTCCGAGACTTTTATATATTATTTTTCACGAAAGGCCATTTTTCATAGATATGGTCTATTATTTTCGAAGCAGGCTCGCTAAAACCCTATATGATTTTTTGAAATCTATGCAATATAATATATTTCGTTTGGTCCTATACTATGGATCGTTGAAATATAACGAATCCCTGCTTATACTACCAGCAGAGGCCCCTTTTCCAGTCTCTGTCACGGTTCATCCTGAAATCACCCAGAGAATAAACGAGGTATCCTGACGTGAGTGAATCAATAAATAAATCTACCGATATAGCTCCAGGCTCCGGCGCGCGTCTCCGGAAGCTCTTCTTCGAGACCCTGTATCTCAGCGCCTTCACCTTCGGGGGCGGCTATGTCATCGTGTCGCTGCTGAAAAAGAAGTTCGTCGACGACCTGCACTGGATCAGCGAGGACGAAATGCTGGATCTCGTCGCGATCGCACAGTCCGCACCGGGCCCGATCGCGGTCAATGGCGCGATCGTCGTAGGCTACAAGATCTGCGGCTTCCCCGGCATCCTGCTCTCGGTGCTCGGCGCCGTCATCCCACCCTTCCTGATGCTGAGCGTCATCTCCCTCTTCTACTCCGCCTTCCGCTCGAATTTCATGATCCACCACATGCTGTCCGGCATGCGCTGCGGCGTCAGCGCGGTCATCATGTCCGTCACCTGGGACATGGCGAGCGGCGTACTGGTCGATAAAAAGTGGTCATCCCTCGTCATCATGCTCGCCGCCTTCGTCGCGAACTACATCCTCGGCATCTCCACGATCTGGATCATCCTCGCGGTCATCGCCCTCGGCGTCGCCGTAACACTCTGGCGAAATAAAGGTGAGGAGGTGCAGTCATGATCTATCTCCAGCTTTTCCTCGCCTTTCTCCGCATCGGTGCCTTCAGCTTCGGCGGTGGTTATGCCGCGATGCCACTGATCCAGGAGGAGGTCGTGAACCACTATCACTGGATCAGCATGGCGGACTTCACCGATCTCGTCACGATTTCCCAGATGACGCCCGGCCCGATCGCAATCAACGCCGCGACCTTCATCGGTCTCCAGATGGCGGGCCCGCTCGGTGCCGTCGCGGCGACCCTCGGGGATGTTCTACCGAGCTGCGTCGTCGTCACGATCATCGCCATCATCTACACAAAGTACAGGAAACTGAGCCTCCTGCAGGGCGTCCTGAAAACGCTCCGCCCGGCGGTCGTCGCCCTCATCTTCACCGCAGGGCTCCTGATCCTCCTGCCGGCCATCGGCCTGCCGAGCACCCTTGACGTCCGCATGTGCGCCTGGTTTCTGATCGCCCTCGTGATGCTCCGGAAGCTTCACTGGGACCCGATCCTCGTCATGGTTCTCACCGGCGTGATGGAGCTCAGCGCGCAGCTCCTGATGTAAGATCGGCCATGCTGGCACCCGATCCCGTAGCTGCTGTGTCTGCACAACCATGCGCCGGCAGCCGACGATCACCGCGGACAGCGATGAAGCGGCGACAGCGACATTGGCATCCGATATTAGATCAGGTGCACCAGCACCATATAGAACACGGTTCCCACGCTGATCGAGAGGACCGTGTTCTTTTTTATGAGGTGAAGACCCGCGACCATCAGAACCGCAGCGATCAGCTCGAGGTTCTCCTTCAGGCTGCCGGTCGGGATCGATTTCAAACAGTAGACGACCAGCACCGCCATGATGACGAAGGGCAGGGTCGCGCCGAGTGTACGAATCGTCGGCGAAATCGCGCGGCGTCCGAACATCACAAACGGCAGTGCCCGGAGGAGCTGCGTGATGAGCCCCGGGATGAAAATCATAAGAAAAATCTGCGTCGTACTAAGCTGGATCATCGATGGCCTCCTTTGCTTTCTGGACGAGCGGCATCATGATGCGATGTCCTGTCCGCAGGTGCCGGAGGCACCTCTTACTAGACTATCATGGACGCAGGGCGGATTCTATTACGGAAAAGCTCTCACCTGCTATAGGCGCAGGTAATATCAGTGCAGCAAAAAAGCTTTGCTGCGGTCGATAGTTTTTACTTTTCAACCGAAAAAACTTTGCTGTGACCGATAGTTTTTACTCCACAGGCGGAAAAACTTTGCTGTGGCCGATAGTTTTTCATGATAATCAGCAAACACTACGTTATTACTATCATTTTTTATTGGCTATAAGAAAGAATTTGTAAATCCGGCTGATTTTTTACAACATTGTATAAAACCAAACTTAAAATACCAGTTATTTAATATTCGTGTTATTTAGTGTAATTTTTTAATATTTTTTCATGTGCTATTACACGAACTTTTTCTGTTTTTTTACACTATTTAGCGCGAGCATCTGCTATACTGGATGTATCACAGCGAAGGAGGACCGATCATGTATAGAAAAATCTTTGACTTTCTGGAATTCTGGAAAGAAAGCAGCCATCGCAAACCTCTGATTTTACAGGGGGCGAGGCAGGTCGGGAAAACCTATTCTATTCTCGAGTTCGGACGTACACACTATGAGAATGTGGCCTACTTTAACTTTGAGACAAACCCGAAGCTGAGCGAGACCTTCGATGAAGACATCAGCCCGGATTATCTGATTCCTATCCTCTCCCGTATCGCTGATCAGACCATCGTAAAAGAAAAAACGCTGATCGTATTTGATGAGGTGCAGCTCTGTGAAAGAGCATTGACCTCTCTCAAGTATTTCTGCGAGAGCGCGCCGGATTATCACATCATCGTCGCCGGCAGTCTGCTCGGAGTCGCAGTGAACCGCTCGAAATTCTCTTTTCCTGTCGGAAAGGTCGATATGAAAACGCTCTATCCTATGGATATGGAAGAATTCATGCTGGCGCTCGGTGAAAAGGAACTGGTGGAGAGAATCCGGCAGAGCTTCCAGACCGATACCCCGCTGCCGTCTGCATTACACGAAGCAGCCATGCAGTTCTATCGTCAGTATCTGGTCGTCGGCGGCATGCCAGAGTGTGTGATGCAGTTCGTGAACACGAAAAATTATATTCTGGTCCGGCATACACAGGATACCATCCTTGCCAGCTATCTGAATGATATGAGCAAGTATAATACCCTGAATGAAATCAAAAAAACGAGGCTGGCCTACGACAATATCACAGTGCAGCTCTCAAAAACGAATACCCGCTTCCAGTATAAGCTGCTGAAGAAAGGCGCACGCGCTTCTGAATTTGAAAACGCGATCGAATGGCTCTGCCTGTCCGGCATCGTGTCGCAGGTCTACCGGGTGGAGCAGATCAAAAAGCCGCTTGACAACTACCGGGATATCGATGCGTTCAAAATCTATGTATCTGATCTTGGACTTCTCTGCGCGAAAAAGGATGTCGCCGCCGATGATATCCTCTATATGGTGGATGAAATCAACGACTTTAAAGGCGGTATGACGGAAAACTATGTTCATGTTCAGCTCACCATCAACGGCTACCGTAGCTACTACTGGACATCCGAGCGTGGAGCTGAAATCGATTTTGTGATTCAGCGCGAAGGTCAGCTTATTCCGATCGAAGTCAAATCTGCCGACAACACCAGAGCGAAAAGCCTGCGGATTTACATGGACAGCTACAAGCCTGTGTATGCCATCAAGCTTTCTGCGAAAAACTTCGGCATAGAGAATAATCTGAAGATCGTTCCGCTCTATGCCGCATTCTGTATCTGAACTGCCCGGTCTGCTGTCATACTATAAGCTATGCGGAAGCCGTATTTTTGACGAAGATGGAGGATAAGAACCATGGAGAATTTGAGAACGTTTCACGCCGGTGATCTCGTCCGGCACTTCAAACGAGAGACGCTTGACCTGACGAAACCGGAAAATAAAACCCGCTATCTGTATCGCATCATCGGTGTCGCCACACACTCCGAAACCCGCGAAGCACTCATGATCTACCAGGCCCTCTATGACGACATGGGCCTCTTCGCCCGTCCATATGACATGTTCATGGAAGAAGTGGATCATGAGAAGTACCCGAATATCCGGCAGAGTTATCGCTTCGAAAAGACAGACGATCGCATCTCATGATGCGATCGCCATAAAAATCGAGAAACAGATAAGGCAGATTTCCAGTCAGAAACGCTGAACTTGAAATTGCTACGACAATTTCGTCTCGAAATTTCATGAAAAGCCGTTTTCTTGAATTTTCGTTTGCGCTGCAATTTCAAGATAAGCTGTTTTTCTGAAATTTCCATTCAGCCCAGGGTATCGGTGCATTCAGCTGAAAGATCATTTTAATCACCCAGAGTTCCAGCAGCAGGGTCAGAATCGGAATGACACAGGAGGTCACCAGATAGATGGCCATGGCATCTACAAAACCGTTCAAGGTGTCCTTGAATTTTGACATCAGCGTGGCGCTGCCGCCCTTTACTTTCTGAACGAATGTGGACCAGAGGCTCGAATCCTCCTGATCTGCCTGGTCTGAAACGCCCTGCAGTGTAGCTGCATTGGCATCTGCTTTTTCCAGCGTCTGCTGAATTTCATCGTGGTACTGTGTTTCGATCACATGTGATATATAGACGCTCATCGGAACCCAGAGGCTTAATACGACAGAAAGCGCGATGATTTTCAGGGCCATTTTCTTCAGTGGATAGCGAATATAACCGCTGATACCCAGAAGTACCAGACCGATAGGCAATAGGAGTTCAAATACCACAAAACCGGTCAGTGCGACCAGAAATTTCTCGATATAGATCACGCATAGAATAATCAGAAAATACCCGGACAGATCCGCCAGCTTTTCCGCAATCGGCGTTCCGATATCTCCCGGAATCAAGGTAATGGCCGCGGACGCTGCCACTGCAGACCCAGCCAGCTTTTCGACATTGACCTTCTTCTCGTTCAGCGACTCTGTAATGGGCGCATAGGATTCCGGTTTGGAAAACGTCGTACCAAGATATGTCACAGAAAACACAGCGCCCAGCAGGCAGATAATCAGTATAATCAGTGGCAGATTTATTCTTCTCTCTTCAAGCATTTCTATCCCCTCAGTTTTTCTCAAATTCCACAGCGACGGTATAATCCGGACAGATTTTAGAAACCACCGGCTGATAGATTTCCCATACGCTCATCTTCGCCATCCGATCCGCATTTTCCATGGCATTTTCTTCGAGCAGTTTCTGTTCCATCTGCTTTCGAACGTCCAGAATCACTTCCTTCCGGGCATCCTCCGTGAGCTTCAGATCACCGATCGAGAAAATACCCACATGCTCCGTTTCACCAGCCTGTGTTTCATCCTCGTCAATATCCAGCTTTTCCACCGCATGCGGCACATAGATCGTGAGGGTTTTCTGTTCTTTATTGACGGAGAGATGCTGTTCATTGAAATTCGAGAGATCCACCGTATAGGTGGCCGTTCCGGAATACTTGATGTACTGATATTTTTCTCCCCACTTAAACGGCGCTCCGCCTTCATCCGTGATTTTCGTTACATCCGACACCTTCTGAATAAATACCTGCAGCTTTTTCTGCTGCTCTGATTCACCGAGCACAGCTTCCTTCATCGAGAGGATGAGCTTTTCGTCCGCATTGACCTGTGCCTCTTTATCCCATATATCGTCCACCGTGGTTTCGATCTGGTCCGCAGTCTTCTCCGTCTTCGACGAAAATGCTACCTTCCATGCATGAATACATATGCCGGCGATAAATACCACACCTATGATTCCAACGATGATTTCACTTCGAAGTGAATGCTTCTGTTCCATAATCTTCCTCAATGAATAAACAAATCCTGCAGCCTAAAGTAATATGCTAAGCGATAATCTCAGCCCGCGATCGCCATAAAAATCGAGACGCGGCAGTGCAAATGTCACGCGATAAGATAGATATTCTGCTTATCCACACAAATACTGGAAGTAT
The DNA here is from genome assembly GCF_046365365.1 of Oribacterium sp. P9. NCBI lineage: Bacteria > Bacillati > Bacillota > Clostridia > Lachnospirales > Lachnospiraceae > Oribacterium > Oribacterium sp. P9. The sequence continues at coordinate 39,337 of NZ_JBKEIS010000005.1, forward strand.
GGTTATAGATCTGAATCATATCCTCCATTTTGTTTACAAACACTCTGGTTCCAGGATTGCTTAACGCAGAAAATGTGCTGATCGCCTTCATTTCTCTCTCGCACGCTTTATTTTGCAGCAGTTCACCTTTTTCCTGAAGGAATTCATCCACAGAACCTTCTTTGACCACCGGAATGCTTCCGATTAATTTTCCAAGCGTTTTACCTGTCGAAGCGACTCGTTTTACGATGGCTGTCTCGGCGCCAGCATTGCCCAGTCTCTCCAGATACAGAGACCCCTTTTCAAACTGCTCACGGTAGGAATCCGACAATGCTTCTATTTCCTCCTTTATCTTATCGATATATTCTTCCTCGAAATTGCCACTTAACATGATTCCCATCAAGGATGCCAGTGAAAATATAAACAAGGATAACCTATAGTACTTAAACTTCTTTTCCAGATCCGACAGCGCCCGATCAATGTCTTTCTGCGCCACAATCATGTGTTTCGCCGAAATCGTACCCGCTATCTGCTTGGAATACAGACGGATATTTTTTCTGGCCCGGTTCTGAATATCCAGCGCCAGCTTATGGTTTCCTGCAACGGAGACCTCATTGTCCCAGGTATATTTGTAGTTAGCTGCGATGTTCGTCAAAGAATCTACATCCGCTTCAATCTGAGATTCATTTTCCGCCTCAAGAAATGACAGGATCTTCTTCTGCGTTTCGCTGATTTCCGATAAGTCCTTTTCAATCGAATACATCGCCGCGGCCATCATCATCGTTGCCGGATTAAAGGCGGCAACCGTTTGTGCACTGGCAGGCACTGCGCCAACCTGCTCGAACTTTGCCATTTTCGATCTACCTGCCGCTGTTTTTAGTGCACCCCAGGCGTTTCCATCTCGGGCTATTTTCAATACATCTCCAGGTGCTGCATTCGCAATCTTATAAAATCCATCTACAGGAATCGACATCGTCTGTGTCACCGTATGAAACGCCGGCACAAGCAAAGAAATTCCCGCTCCCAATGTTGACAACTCCGCAACAGGGATGCTGAACACTATATGGTTCTGAATGTCATGTTCACCATCCTGCTGAGACATCGCCACAAGTGAATTCAGATGCATATCGTCCATAGATTCAACGATTTCGTGATTATTATATGTATTCATAGAACTTGTTCCTCTGTTATTAAATCAAGTCAACTTCCGTGCCCTCGCCTAACCAGCTTATTCTGATGATGATTTCAAATCGTCAGCCTGCGATCGCCATGAAAATCGAAAACAGTCCGACGACCAGGATGATCGGCAGGAAAACCACTGCAAGTCCGCATACACTCACTGCCAGGATGCCGACGATCAGCCATCCGAGGATCCCCCAGACCCATCCGATCACCTTGCCGACGACGCGGAACGTAAACAGCGTGAGCTTAAACATAAGAATCATCAACATAATAACAACGATCATACTGAAAATGCCGAATGCACCAAACATCTCTATTCCTCCATCTTGTGCTGATATTCATCATTGCATGTCATATTCATTTTAACTCTGAAACAGAAGAAAAAAAGGGAAAAAAACTACCATTACAAAAAGCGGAGCAGTATCTTGCTACTACTCCGCCTGAAAGGAGGTTGGGCGAAACTTTTCGTCGTCTCGCCACAACTGATATGGTAAAAGAATCCATGCCCTTCGCTCTATATTATAGAGTTTCAAAAAGGCAGGTTTCTGTATACCCAAATTCATTCCGTATACGATTCAGTGATTTCCGTCAACAGCCATATTGTTCTATCTGAATTCACTGAAGCATACTGAAAACGCCATTTACGGCGGTTCCTACCAGGGCTACGACCAGGCAGAGATAAATCGTAATGATGATGCCGATAATCAGCGCAATCAGGGATACGATGAAACCTGCGGTCCGGATTCCCTCTGTGTTTCCTTCCTTCTTCGCATTTCCGGCCAGCACCAGTCCTACGATGCCCAGAACGACGGAAATAAGGCAAGTATATCCGAAAAACCATAAGACGATGCCGATGATGCCGCACACCAGGCTGCCGATGGCGAGCCCATGCCCTGCATCGGCTGATTTTGCTTTTACCTCCGGCTGCTGCCGGAATTCAGAAACGGTCGGCGGTGTGGTATTAACCTCCACACTACTTTCAACTGCTGCGCCACATTTCGGGCAGAATTTCACACCATTTTCAAGTTCACTTCCACACTGTTTACAAAAAGCCATCATGATCCCCCTTCTTTGCTGTTCTTACGTTTCCTGCATTGCCTGCAGGAACATTCAATAAAATACGCTTGTGGATATTCACTGATTTCTCTGTAAGTATCCGGCTTTACTATGACACCGTTCCCCACGGAACGGTCAAGGACATACGTCATGATGAAGTTGCACGTTTTTCTGCTTCAATCAGCTTTGTCAGATTGACGATTTCCTGTTCCACACCATCCCGCTCTTTTTGAAGACGCGTCATCGCCGTCTGCAGAATACTTAGACGATGTACATTTTGATCGTCGAGAAGCTCACGGATTTCCGAAATGCGGAGCCCGGCCTCTCGATACTGCAAAATGCATCGAAGTCGTGCGATTTTCTCGTTGTCATACAGCTTCACCTGCTGCGAGGAAACTCTTTCGGACGGCTTCAGCAGTCCGATCTGATCATAATAGAAAAGCGTTTTTCTGGTAATGCCCATCTGCTCACAGACTTCACCGACCGTATACAGCTTTTCTTCTTTCCTGTACGTTTCTCCCCTGTTTTCCATTCTGTTCCCCTCCTGTACATAGAGTACCCCGGGGAACACTTCATTTATATGCCCAAGTTTTTTCCAAAAATCCATGCGATAAAAGACGTTCAAAGGCAGGATCATGATTTTTTATTTTTCTCTTCTTCGATTTCCTTCCGCCGCTCGTCGATGGCATGTGCGAAATCCACGTGATCTACTTTGCGCACGCCATGTCGATAGTCTTCTTCGGTCTCATAGATCTGGTCGATGCCGATCGGGTTTATGTATCCGCACTGTGTGCACGTCCATTCCGGCAGATGATCGTCGAAGCCTTCCTGTTCATTCAGATGTGCTCTGCACTGGTCGCAGTACCACTCGATGCCGGGGAACTGCTTATCGAGATCATCGCCCGTATAAAAGGAGTGGTAATTCTCCGGATAAAATAAATAATTCAGCTTATCCTCGATATCTTCTGTGGCTCCCTGCTGCCGATAAATGGCGATGAACGAGCTGTCATACATTCTTAATATCCGTCCTGTTTCATTCCGCAGAAGCCCTCCGGTCAGAAGCCACAGGTAGGCATTGCGAAGCCCTTCATAGGACTCCAGATTCATCTGATACGCCGCATTATAGAGGATGCTGTCAAACACTTCATCGTCAAACGGGAATGGTTCTGTTTTTCGATGATAGTCATCGAGGCTTTTCCGATAATGGATGAGCTCATAGAGATGCTCGAGAAGAAACTGATACATCTCCTCCAGCTGATCATCCGTCAGGCGCTGAAAGAGCTCGTCCACATGATCCTTCAGACGCGGCGTCAGCTCCATATCGACGATAAACTGTTCCACGACATGCTTCTGGATCAGCTCCGCTGTTTTCCGCTCCTTCTCCTTATTTCCCGCAGCGGTTCCGGTCAGCCTGCCCAGAATCTGCGAGACCCGTTTACTCTCTCCGGAATACAGTCTTCCCTTATAGCGCACCGCATGGATCTTATACTCCAGATCCTTATACTCGGCAGGCACCTTCGTATTTCCATCCGATTCATCCACCGCGATGACCAGATCTGGAAACCATGTATCCAGAAGATCCATCTGCTTCGGCATCTTCTCCCCTACGAAGTCATAGTAGATACCGGCAATGTCACCAAACCTTAACTCTTCCTGCTCCATAACGAATCTCCAATTCACACTTCAAGTGTTTCTGTTGCATTATATTTTACGAGTGCCTCCGCCTTAAATCTAGTGTAAAAAAACAGCCGGAGAACACCGCCATGTGTCTCCAGCTGTTTTTTCGTATGATCTTCTGTTTTCTCAGATCGTCCGCTTGATGGTGAGCAGTCGCATCGAGTTCAGGATGCAGAGGACGGCGACGCCGACGTCTCCGAAGACGGCGATCCACATGTTCGTGAGGCCGAAGGCGGTCAGGATGAGGATGAGGATCTTCACGAGGAGGGCGAAGACGATGTTCTGGGTCGAGATGGCGACGGTGCGGCGGGCGATGCGGATGACGATCGGGATGCGCATGAGGTCGTCGTCCATGATGACGACATCTGCGGCTTCGATCGCGGCGTCGGAACCCATCGAGCCCATCGCGATGCCGACATCCGCGCGGGCCAGCACCGGCGCGTCGTTGATGCCGTCACCGACGAAGGCGAGTTCTGCCCTGTCCTGCTGCCGTCCGTGCCGGTCGAGCTCCGTGAGCAGTGCTTCGACCTTTTCGACCTTCTCCTGCGGGAGCAGCTCGGTATAGACGCAGTCGAGTCCGAGTTCCTGTCCGACCGCCTCACCGACCGCCTTTCGATCACCGGTGAGCATCACGACGCTCTGCACGCCCTCGCGCTTCATCTCCGCGATGGCGTCCTTCGCCTCCGGCTTCAGCTGATCCCGGATCAGGATCGCGCCGAGGTAGCGGATGCTTCCCTTCTCTTTTCCAGTGCCAATGCTTCCGCCGTCTGCACCGTCACTTCCCGTGAGGTTCCCGCCTACGGCAGCCGCAGCGCTGGTATCTGCCGACCGGCGTTCTTCTTCCACGGCCACATACGATACCGTCGCGGCGGCGTTCGTCGCTTCCGTGAAGTCGATGTCGTAGGCCTGCATGAGCTTCGCGTTGCCGACGAAGATACGGCGACCCGGGAGGGTCGCGATGAGACCCTGGCCAGAGACATTGACCGTGTCCGTAACGAGGGCAGTGTTGATTTCCGCGCCCGGCACCTCCGCCGCGTACGCGTCGCGGATCGACTTCGCGATCGGGTGGGTGCTCATGCCCTCGGCGAGGGCGGCCATGCGGAGAAGCTCGGCCTTTTCGACGCCAGGAGCCGGCAGGACCTCGGACACCTGGAAGTTGCCTTCGGTCAGGGTACCGGTCTTATCCGACACGACGGTATGGAGGTGCGAGAGCAGCTCGAGGTAGTTCGAGCCCTTCACGAGCACGCCGTTCGAGCTGGCCGCGCCGATGCCGCCGAAGAAGGCGAGCGGAACGGAGATCACGAGGGCGCACGGGCAGGACACGACGAGGAAGGTACATGCACGGTAGATCCAGGTCGCCGGATCGCGGGTGAGGATCGACGGGATGATCGCGAGGGCGATCGCGGAGTACACGACGATCGGGGTGTAGACGCGGGCGAAGCGGGTGATGAAATTCTCGGTCTTCGACTTCTTCTCGGAAGCGTTCTCGACGAGCTCGAGGATCTTCGAGACTGTGGAATCCTCGAAGGCCTTGGTCGCCCGGACGCGGAGGAGTCCCTCACCGTTGATGCAGCCGGAGATGACCGCCTCGCCCGCATGAACGCTCCGCGGAACGGACTCGCCGGTGAGCGCTGCGGTGTTCACCATGGACTCACCGCTCAGGACCTCGGCGTCGACCGGGATCTTCTCGCCCGGCTTGATCACGAGGATGTCGCCGATCTCGACGTCGTCAGGATCCACCGTCTCGATGGACCCGTCCGCGCGCTCAACATTGGCCTCCTCCGGAACGATGTCCATGAGACTCGCGATGTTCTTGCGGGACTTTCCGAGGGCGTACTTCTGGAACCACTCGCCGACGAGGTAGAAGGCCATGACGGCGACGGCCTCGGAATTTTCACCGGTTGCGAAAGCACCGATCGTCGCCACGAACATGAGGAGCGACTCGTCCATCGGCTGGCGGTTCCGGATGCCGAGGAGCGCCTTGCGGACCACGTCATAGCCGCACAGGAGGTACGGAATCAGGTACGCGATCAGGCTCGGGAGGCGGTGCGCGAAGATCAGCGGGCAGAGGCCCGTCTTATCCACCACCATCATGGCGAAGAAAATCGCGAGGGCGGTGAGAATTTTCTGCAGTTCCTTCTTTAATTTCGGTTCCATAACTCTCCTCTTTTCTGTCAGTTTCATGTCTCCGTGCTGTACATCAGCTTCGGTTCCGGCTGTTTGTGGCTGTTTTCATGCACCGTGGCCCGGTTTATCTCGAAAAATGTCCGAAAAAACCACGTCCACCGGCGCAGCTGCACCGTATGGGCGTGGGAAATATGCATGCCCATACAGGCGGGCGCAGTCGAGACGCGCGAATTACAACTCAACGGCGAAATCCGGCTCGATCTTCTTTCCGACCTCGATCGCCTGCTGGAGGATCGCGTCGAACTGCTCGTCGGCGGCCTCGAGCGTAAACTTCTGAAGCATGAAGTTTACCTTCGCATCCTGCACGCCATCGAGCTTCTTGATGGCATCCTCTACCTTCGCTGCACAGTTTGCACAATCGATCTCACACTTGAATTTCTTCTTCATAATGGTCCTTTCTTCGTCGGTTTTTACTCCTCGATATGCTCCTTACCCATCGCGATGATCGTCTTCACATGCTCGTCAGCCAGACGGTAGTACACCGCCTTTCCATCCCGGCGGGAGGTGATGAGCTTGCTCACCTTCAGAATCTTCAGCTGATGTGAAACCGCGGACTGGTTCATCTCGAGGTCATCACAGATCTCTGTGACGTTCTTCTCACCCTGGAAGAGATCAAACAGGATCTTGATCCGGGTGGAATCCCCGAAAATCTTGAAAAGCTCTGCCAGATCGCTGAGCTCATCCTCGGAAACATTCTGAATAAGATGAGATATTTTCTTTGTGTCGTATGCGTTCGGCATGGCTTCCTCCGTTTCGTTCATAGCGATTTGATATCAGATAGATGGATTCTGGATGCGGACACAGTATCGGCGCTCCCTCGAGCGTGCCTTCAATGTGTTCAGCGACGATCGTCACGCCGCATCAAATGAATTATCGTTCATATGAATATGTTATCATATGTTGTGCGGATGTCAATATATTTCTATAAAAATTCAGCGAGAGGATTCTTCGTCCCCTCGCTGAATCAAAATGCATATTCCTGATAGCTGTCGTCCGCCGTGTTGTAGCGGAGTGTCCCGTACGCGCAGCTTTCGTTCAGACTGCCGTCGTCTCCTTTCGTGTAGTGAACACTGGAGAAACCGATGCGGTTCGCGCCCGGGTTCGAGAGGCGGTAGCCATCCTCACGGAAGAGCTCCGTCGCGCCACTGTCATCGAAGCGGTAGATGAGGCTGGTGCTGTCGGTCTGACGGGTGGCGCTGAGTCCACCTTGATTCGCGCCGGCGTCCGCCGCATAGGCTGCTGCGCTGTGGGTGCCGGAAAACAGTGATGTCCCGGCACTCGTGTTCACCGCATCCGTGTCCTCATCTTCCCAGTAGACCGTCGCTGCAAGCTGGAGTCCCACATCCGTCTCGAGCTTCAGAAGTTTCGCGCCGGTCACCACCGGGGCACGCATGCTGTCGAAGGTATAAACCTGCTCGCCATTCGCAAACCACCAGCTGAGTGTATAGTCCGTACCGCTGCTGAAGCGCATCGCATCGCCGTCCTCGCTTCCGTCCGGTGCCGCATAGATCGCGCTCCAGTCGCTCGCAGCCGTCTCCTTCGGCGGAGTGCAGTGCAGGCTGAGGGCGACGAGGTCGCGCACGCCGTCCCCATCGAAATCTCCATAGAGGTAGTCGGCAATGCTGTCGTCCGTCACGTCGTGGATCTGCGCCAGCAGCTGCTTCGCCGTACAGTTACGTGGCTTCGGCGGCTCCGCATCCTCACTTTCCGTCGTTTCAGCCGTCGACTTCGCTGCACCGATGATATCGCCGGCCGTCGTCGCATGCTCGGATGCAGATTCGTCTGTACCCGCAGGACCGACCTCCGTCGAATCGAGATGCGCTTCCGTATCCGGAGCCGCATCTGACTGATCAAGATGCAGATGACCATCCGTGGTCGTGCCCGTCGGACCATCCGCGTAGCTGACGATCTCCGCGTCGTCTGCATTGGCCGACGCCGGATCCTCGGCCTCGAGGACCTCTGGATCGGTCAGCGCTGCACCGGCCTCCAGTTCTGCACGCGTCGCTTCGATCGCCTGCAGTGCGACGTCGGCATCCTGCAGCATCGTCATCGGGTAGCGTGTCTGCTCATCGGCGATCCAGGCGCGCATGGCCTTCACGACAGAGTTGTCATAGACCGGCTCACCGTTGATCTGATGCGCGCCGATCTCGATGCGCTTCATAAAGTGGCCCGTCGCATCGAAGCCGTAGATGCGGTGACCGCGGATGCCGTCGTGCGTGATCAGGTACTCCTGGCCGTCGTTCAGGGTCTCCGTCGCGAGCTCGTAGATCACCGGCTGGCCGACGCCGCCCATGATCGAATCGATGTACATGTGAAGCTGGCCCTGCGCGTAGCCGTAAACGCGGAAATGGTAGCTGCCGTCCGTGGGCTCACGATAGCCCGCCACGAGCTCGTCGAGGCCGTCACGGTCGAAATCGATCAGCTCGAGGAGGCAGAGGCCGCTGAGATCTGCGAAGTGGCTCGCGTCGAGGTCGAGGTAGCCCTGGGCAGATTCGATCGCCGCCGGTGTGCCGAAGCTCGCTTCCAGCTCGTCGACCGCCTCGAGGTAGGCCTGATAGGCGTGTGGCACATTATCGAGCGTCTCATCGATGAGTGCCGTATCCTCGCCTTCCTCATCACCGGCCGCCGCAGCGTCCGGCGCCGGCTCCCCGGCAGCAGCGTCGACGTCAGCGGCGCTGCTGTCTGCCGCTGCACTCGTCGTTTCGGCCTCGTCCGGCCCACCGCTGCCCGCTTTCTTCACGTACAGGACGGTCCCGACGGCACTGACGAAAAGAAGTAGCGCGACCAGCGTCACTGCCATCGGCAGCCCGGCTTTCTTTTCAGTTTTCCTCGCCATCGCGCACTCCTTTCCACCTATTCGTTCATCTTAAGAATTTCGTAATGGGGTCTGACCCCATAAAGTCCAGTTTAGAATCTGTTTAGAAAAATTTAATGGGGTCAGACCCCATTAACTGGACCCCATTAACTGCGCCTGTCGGCGCACCCCATGATTACAAGGAGACAATGCCATTATATGCGCCTACGGCGCGGGCATTGTCGTTTGATTTTGCCAACTTCGTGGCAAAACGGCCTCGCCGCCCGGGGGCATCATGGGGTCCCCGCGCCTGTCGGCGCACCCCATGATATTTACCAGTGCAGCCGGTGCAGTTCTCCGCGTTTTTCCAGGTTTTCGAAGTCGTTCTGGCGGTAGGCTTCGTAGAGGAGGATCGCGGCGGAGTTGCTGAGGTTCAGGGAACGCATGTCACCCCACATCGGGATGCGGATGCAGGACTTCGGGTGCTGGACGAGGATCTCCTCCGGGATGCCGGCGGATTCCTTTCCGAACATGATGTAGTCATTCGGCCCGAAGTGGACGTCGCTGTAGACCTGCCGGCCCTTCGTGGTCGCAAACCAGAGCTTCGGTGTCTCGATGGTCTCCTGAGACCAGTCCGCACAGTGCGCCTGACCGGCGTACATGCCGTCATCCCAAAGGCTCGCCACATCCACCGGCGCCGGCTCGCCATCCTTTCCGGCACCATCGCCCTGCGCAGCTCCGCCAGCTGCCGAGGCATCCGCAGCACCATCTGCTGCCGGATCGCCTGCATTGGCCGGCTCGAACTCGTCGGCGAAGTGGAGCTCCGGGTGCTGCGCGAGGAAGTCCTCGTAGTCGAGGTACTCGTGGAGATCGAGCTTCGCCCAGTAGTCCATGCCCGCACGCTTGATGTAGCGGTCATCGAGGGTGAAGCCGTACGGCCGGATCATATGAAGCGACGTGTGGGTCGCCACGCAGGTGCGACCGATCGCACCGGTATTGAACGGAATTTCCGGTTCATGAAGTACAACATGTAGCATAAAATCACCTTTCCCGGCATGTCGCCGAAGCCCAGCACCGCGCATGCTCTCCATCTGGCATGCCGCCGAAGTCCAGTCCCGCGCACGCCCTCACTCCGGCATGCCCGGGCATTCGACGCCGTACACACCTGCGCGCCACCGACGCGCTCATACACTCCGCGAAGGCCTACGCCTCCCCATCCGACAGTTCTTCCTTCTGATCATCCACGAAATACCCGGCGTCGCTGTAGCCTGGCAGGTGGCCGATGGACTGGTGCTTGACCGTGCGGTACTCGTCGTTCGAGCGCCAGTACGGGCAGTGCCGACGGCGACCGCCCCACATGTGGGCCATGTCGTCCTCGTCGATGTCGGCCTCGCAGACATACTCCTCATCGTCGTCATCGTAGACGTAGTTTAAACACATTTCACATTCTGACATAATCTTTCCTTTATTTCTTCTTCCGGCTCTTCCCGCTCGTCACGCCGGCGCGGGTCGCCTCCAGCAGCTCCGTGTTGTCGCAGCTCGGGCAGAGATCCCGAAGGAAGCACGCGCCACAGTCCGGGCGCGCCGACATACAGTAGCTCCGTCCGAGTGAGATGATGTGCGTGTTCCAGCGGATCCAGAACTCCTCCGGCACCGTCTCCATGAGCTGAAATTCGGTGCGCGTCGGGTCGCTCGACGCCGCGAGTCCGAGACGGTTCGAGATGCGCTTCACATGCGTATCCACGACGAGCGCCGGCTTGTTGTAGATGTGGCCGAGAATCAGGTTCCCCGTCTTGCGGCCGACGCCCGGGAGCGAGGTGAGCTCGTCAATGCTGTCGGGCACGACGCCGTCATAGCGCGCGAGGAGATCGGCGGCGCAGGCCTTGATGTTCCGCGCCTTGTTATGGTAGAAGCCGGTGGAACGGATGTCCTCCTCGAGCTCCTCGATCGGCACCTCGGCGAAATCCTCGAGACAGGTATACTTCTTAAACAGCTTCTCGGTCACCATATTGACGCGGGCATCAGTGCACTGTGCACTCAGAATCGTCGCGAACAGCAGCTGCCACGCATTTTCACTTTTCAAAAAAATCGGCGGCTCGACACCATAATGCTCATCGAGCCGCTTCATGATCTCCCGGACGCGCTTCTCCCGCGCCTCCGGGCTCTCTCCCTTTACAAACATCTCGTCCTCTTTCCGATCACCCCGTCATGGCATCATCTTAAGAATTTCGTAAGGGGGTCTGACCCCATAAAGTCCAGTTTAGAATCTGTTTAGAAAAATTTAATGGGGTTAGACCCCATTAAATTCCGGCGTCACAGCGCCAGGGTCACGGTGCGGCCGGTCGGCTGGTACTGGTAGTAGCGGACGCCGGCGGCATCGAGCATGCGCTTGCTGGCTCGGGTCGACGGCGTGTCGCCATACTTATCAGAGTAGTAGATCAGCGTCCGGATGCCAGCCTGGATCAGCGCCTTCGCACACTCGTTGCACGGGAAGAGCGTGACATAGAGCTTACAGCCCTCGAGGGAACCGCCGCGATAGTTGAGGATCGCGTTCAGCTCTGCATGCGTCGAGTAGAAGTACTTCGCATTGTACGGGTCGTCCTCCGCATGGATCTTCGTCCACGGGAAGGCGTCATCGGAGCAGCCCTGCGGGAAGCCGTTGTAGCCCATCGAGAGAATCTTGTTCTCCGGGCTCACGATGCAGGCGCCCACCTGGGTACTCGGGTCCTTCGAACGGCGCGCCGACATCTCGGCGACCCCCATGAAGTACTCATCCCAGGTGATATAGTCTCGTCTCTTTCCACTCTCTTCCATCTCATTCTCCTTTATTTGTAACGGTTCAGCTCAGGGACCCCGGCTTAGATCTCACCGATCTCGGAGTGCTGTGCCTCCGTTGCCATCCTCCGGGCCCCTGTCTAAACGCTTGCCTTTATTTATCCGCGTGCGGCTGCAGGCCGGCGAGCGGGGAGATGCCGTTCCGGAAAACATCCGTCGGCTGATCATCCGCGCAGACCTCCAGCATCCCGGCGGACTTCCGCATGCGGTTCATGAGCGCGAAGCCCACGCCGCGATCACTGTAGCTCTCGGCGTAGATCCGCTCCGTGCCGTCCTCGTCGAACTCACGCAGCACACGGAACAGCTCATGTGTCATCGACAGCGGATCGCTTCGGCGACCGATCACCTTGATGTCCGCACGGCGGTCGCCCGCACTGAGGTAGCGCGCCCGCGTCTCCTCGCAGCAGATGATCCCGACCCGGAGGCCGGCGGCTTCGTCCGCATCCACGAGTCGGTCAATGCAGGCGGCCACCATCTGATCGGCTTCCGCGCGTTCCTCCTCGGAGAGCGCATAGTCACGCTCCTTCGATAGCCGGGTCGTCACAAGCGCCATGCGCGCATTCGGCGCATAATGCCGGTACTTCATCCCTGGTGCCTTCGGGTGCACACCCTCCTTCACGCCGCCGGCGATGATGGCCGGATCGATCCGGACCTCGGTGCCGAGCGTCTCGGACAGCTCCTCCACGGTGATCGCACCTGGTCGAAGCAGGGTCGGTACCTCACCGGTGAGGTCGAGGATGGTAGACTCGACGCCGATACCCACCGGGCCGTCATCGAGGATCATCTCGATCTTTCCCTGAAGATCATGGTACACATGCGCCGCTTCCGTCGGACTCGGCTTGCCGGAGGTGTTTGCACTCGGTCCGGCGATCGGCACACCGGCCGCCTTGATAAACGCGAGGGTCACGCGGTTCTCCGGGCAGCGGATCGCGACGGTCTCGAGGCCGCCCGTCGTTTCATATGGCACGATCGCCGCCTTCGGCAGCACGATCGTGAGCGGTCCCGGCCAGAACGCTTCCATCAGCTTCCGCGCGCTGTCCGGAAATTCCGACACGAGCGGCGGGACCTCGTCGATACAGGAGACATGCACGATCAGCGGGTTATCCGACGGCCGTCCCTTCGCCGCATATATCTTCCGGCTCGCCTCCGGATCCAGTGCATTGCCCCCGAGACCATAGACTGTCTCGGTCGGAAATGCCACGAGGCCGCCCCGGCGGATGATTTCCGCCGCCTGCTGCACGCCTTCCATACCTTTTACGATTGTTTCCATCTTAACTTCCTTCTATCTTTCAGCGTCTGCGCCGAAGCGCATCCGCATCTATATTCTCTGTACCTGCACCACGCTTCAGGCGCAGTGCGTCCACGCTCACGCTGCCGACATTCCACGGCTCAGTTCTGTGCCGCGCTGTCTGCATTGAGATTCAGTATACTCCAGAAACTCTGCGGCTCCTGTCCGAGCTTCCAGCCCGCGACGCCCGCACAGCCGGCTTCCTTCACGGCATCGACCTTCCGCTGCATGGACTGATCATCCTCCATCCAGACCTTCTTGATCTCCGTGCCGTCGGTGATCTCGCCGTAGTTCTGGCCGAGGTCCTCCTGCCACTCGAGCTGCACGCCCTTCTCCGCTACCCAGTTTAGTGCGGTCTGGACGCTGAGCGCCTCGGAGCGGGTCTTGCCATCCGCACCGGTGATCCACACGCGTGTATAGAATGGGAGGGCAATGATGACGCGATCACTGTCCATGGCGCTGCTCGCTTCGCGGATGCCACGCTTTACGTAATCGATCGAAGCCACCGAGCCTTCCTCGCTGCCGGCATAGTGCTCGTCATAGCACATGATGACGACGTAGTCGATGCACTCGCCGAGCTCCTCGATGTCGTAGTGACTGTTGTAATTATATGGTACATAGCAGTCCGCAGACAGCACGAGTCCCGCCTCACGGCAGGCGACGCCGAGCTCCCGCATGAACTGAATATACGCGCGGCCGAGGCCGGTCGGGATCAGCTCGAAGTCAATGTTGAGACCATCGATGCCACCCGCGACGGCGGTGGACACGAGGGAAGCGACGAGCTGCGCACGAAGCGCGGTGTTCTCGAGGAAGACCGACTCGTCGATGTTTCCGGCGTCGAAGTTATTGACCACGGCCCAGACCTGGTAGCCGGCTGCATGGGCTGCCTGCACATAGTCCGCACTCCAGTAGGAGGTGAAGGTACCCTGATCGGAATTCAGGATGAACCAGGTCGGCGCGATGACATTCATCGTGCTGCCCGGCTGCGAGGTCGCACTCGCGAAGCTTGCGTTGCCCGCCTGCGAGGTCACCTGATGGAAGCCCATCACGACCTTCTGATCGAGGAGTTTATGTGTATATTCCGGCGCAGTGAACGTGCTTTCCGGGGTCACCGAACGCTCGTCGGAGAGACGCTTGTTCCGGAGCCAGCCGATATAGCCGTCTTCGGTTTCAACCCGTGACCAGTTCTCCATCGCCTCGAGGATTTTAACATTGGCCCCCTGCTCGAGCGTCGTCAGCACCGGTGATTTCACGCCACCGAGGAGACGCACCGCCTCCTTCTTCTGAACGGTCGCCTCGGTATACGGCGAGAAGTCGTCGAAGATGAAGATGCGCTTCTGCTCTGCGCTCACGTAGCTCGTGAAGCGGATGTTTGTGTGTTCCGCGACGAGCTTTACGTTCAGATACAGATTTTCCGTGCCGTTTCCGAGCTTCAGGAACGGCGTCGAGCCATCGCTCAGTGTGTCGCCGATCCCGTACTTCAGGGTCTCGGTCGGCATCGTATAGAGGACCTCCGTCGCATCCGAGGCCCAGAAGAAACGGCGGTTCAGGTTCGACATCACCCACTCATACGGGAGGAAGACGCCGCCGTTCACACACTTCGCCAGCACGAGCTTTCCGTTCTCATCCGCCTGCTGCTCCTCATCGAGGTAGATCGTCACCTCATCGCCGCTGACACCGAAGTAGTCCGCCTGGTCGGCGAGCTCCTTCGTCGGCGCATATTTTTTCTCATAGATGTATCCACCGGCGGCACCGGCAAACACGAGGAGCATGAGAAGTCCGATGATCGCCGGCATGAAGTGCTTTCCACCGCCCGGCTGCTGCCGGCGACGGGAGCGCTGATGCGGATCCACAGATATTCTTTCCCTGGCCACTTTTTTCTCCTTCTTCTGTCTGCGTCCGATCCCGGCGCACGGCCCCCTGTTGCAGGCGCTGCGCTTCCCGGCTCCGGACACGCCACATGCTGCAGAAAATGGCGGCATCCTGCAGCACCAGACAGCCGGTGTGCAGAATCATCGCTTATGTCAGATAACCTCCTGATTCAGCTCCGCGAGCTTCGCTGCCTGGTCGGCGGCGATGATCGGGTCGAGGAGCGGATCGAGGTCTCCATTCAGTACCTTATCGATCGAGTACAGCGTCAGTCCGATCCGGTGATCCGTCACACGTCCCTGCGGGAAGTTGTAGGTACGGATCTTCTCGGAACGGTCGCCCGTGCCCACCTGGGAGCGCTTGGCCTCCGCCGCCTCGTCGTGCTTTTTATTATACTCTATTTCATATAGGCGCGCACGAAGAAGTCGCATCGCCTTCTCGCGGTTCTGAAGCTGAGAACGCTCCTCCTGACACTCGGCCACCATACCGGTCGGGATGTGGATGAGTCGTACCGCAGATGAAGTTTTATTGATGTGCTGTCCACCGGCACCGGAGGAACGGAAGACCTCCATCTTTACATCCGCCGGATTGATCTCGACATCGACGTCCTCAGCCTCCGGCATCACAGCGACCGTTGCGGTGGAGGTGTGGATACGTCCGCCGGACTCGGTCACCGGCACACGCTGTACACGGTGCACGCCCGCCTCATACTTGAGACGGCTGTACGCGCCCTTTCCGGTGACGACGAAAACCACCTCCTTCATCCCGCCGATGCCGGTTTCATTGACCGACATCAGCTCCGTCTTATAGCCACGACGCTCCGCGTAGTTGATGTACATGCGGTAGAGCTCTGCGGCGAAAAGCGCCGCCTCATCACCGCCGGCACCGCCACGGATCTCCATGATGATGTTCTTATCATCGTTCTCGTCCTTCGGAAGCAGGAGGATCTGGAGCTCCTTGATGAGGGTCGGCTGGTTTTCCTTCGCCTCGGCAAGCTCTGCCTTCGCGAGCTCGATCATCTCCGGATCCTTCTCGGACGCCAGCATCTCGAGGGCCTCCTTCTCGCCGGCCACGGCCTCGAGGTAACGCTTGTAGGTCGTGTACAGCGGCTCAAGCTCACTCGACTCCCGCATCAGCCTCAGGTATTTCTCTGTATCGTTTACGATATCCGGCTCCGTCATGAAGCGCTGGATTTCCTCATAGTGTCGGGAGATGGACTCCAGACGGTCAAACATATCCATGGTAATACTCCTTTATATTTCATAGCAGTCAGTCCAGGGGACTCGGCTTGATTTTACACGGTCTCTCCGTATGGCCTCGGTTGCCGCCCCTCCGGACCTCCGACTTTGCAATTCTTCATTTATAGATGTGCAGCGACCACGCGGTCATTTCCGCCGAAGTCGCGGATGACGGTGATGTCGCGAAAGCCGGCGGCTGCGAAGAGCGCCGGGACGCGCTCGCCCTGGTCGTAGCCGATTTCGAGGTAGATGCGCCCGCCGGGCTTCAGGTAGCGGACGGATTCCTCCGCGAGGATGCGGTAGAAGCGCAGTCCGTCGGCGGTGCCGTCGAGGGCGATGCGCGGCTCGTAGTCCCGGACCTCGGGCTCGAGCTCGTCCACCACCGCCGATGGGATGTACGGCGGGTTCGAGACGATGACGTCGTATCGCTTCAGCGCCCCATCTTCCGTGCGTTCGGCCAATGCAGAGAACATGTCACTCCGCAGAAGGGTGAAGTCGACCGCCGCGTGCTGAAGATGCACCTCCGTCCGCGGACCTGGGTTCATCCGCGTCGACGTAGCGACCATGGTTTCGTCCGCCGACACAGCGCACGGCGTCATGGTCGCGGCGGTATCCGCCTCCGTTATCAACAGTCGCTCGGCGTTCTGGCGCGCGATGGCGAGCGCAGCGTCGGAGATATCCACCGCCGTGGTATCGCGGAAAGTGCCGAATTTCGTGAGGGCGATGGCGATACAGCCGGAGCCGGTGCAGACATCGAGGAGCGACGCGCCATCGTTATCCACATGTGCCAGAAAATCAGGGCACTTATCCACCGTGTGCTCGGAAGAGGACGTGTCCACTGCCAGGTTCTCCACCTCCGTGCGCGCTGCGCATGTCGGGTCGACCGACGGCGCTGCGTGTACAGCCCCGATCTGCTCCGGCATGAGATTTCCGAGCACCGCGTCCACGAGCGTCTCGGTGTCGGCACGCGGGCAGAGCACGTCCTTCGTCACGAGGAAGTCGAGCCCATAGAAGCCGGCGGTGCCGAGGATCTGCTGGAGGGGTTCCCGTCGACTACGGCGGTCAACATTGGCATGAAATACAGTAGCCGCAGCCGACAGGGCCTCCGCGTCGGGCAGCACCCGCGGGATCAGGGTCTCCGGCGCGTCGTGCTCGTAGAGCAGATACTGCGCAGGCGAGAGCTGATAGGCGGACATCAGAAGAGCCCGCGCATCATAGCGCGGGTCCGGTACCTGGGCGGTGTTCAGTGTTTCCGTCGCTTCATCGAGAAGCTGACGCAGCGTGGTGATCGGCATGATACTCCTTCACAAATGCATCCGAAAATCGGCACATGATGATGCAATGAGCCTCGCAGAATATGCAGCGCAGATAATGACCTATCTCCTTATGTGCGTTCGAAAAGGCCGTTGCGTGATGAAT
Organism: Oribacterium sp. P9; assembly: GCF_046365365.1. Classification (NCBI taxonomy): domain Bacteria; kingdom Bacillati; phylum Bacillota; class Clostridia; order Lachnospirales; family Lachnospiraceae; genus Oribacterium; species Oribacterium sp. P9. The sequence goes on from NZ_JBKEIS010000005.1 coordinate 56,861, forward strand.
CGATGCATGCGATCCGCTATGAATTTTCGATCACCGGTTTTCCATCGACGACCGGGATGTCCACGAGGGTGGAGTGCACGTCGGATGGGCGGTCGGAGAAGTCGAGACCGAAGGTCTGCTTCTCGAACGCGCGCCAGTCGAAGACGCGCTCGACGGCGGCGATGGCCACCTCGATCTCATCGCGGTCCGGTTCGCGCGTGGTGAGGCCCTGCATCCACATACCCGGGATAAAGAGAAGTCGGGTCAGCGCGTTATCATGCGTGCCGACGAGGCGCAGCACCTCGAAGCTGACGCCGGCGATGACCGGAATCAGGATAATCCGGCTGAGGAGGCGCATCCAGAGGGTATCTACGCGGATCACCATGAACAACAGGATGGAGATCAGCATGACATAGACGATGAAGCTGGTGCCGCAGCGCTTGTGCTCCTTGCTGGAGGCGGCGACGTTATCCACCGTCAGCGGGAGGCCATGCTCGACACAGTTGATGCACTTATGCTCCGCACCGTGGTACTGGAAGGTACGCGCGATGTCCGGCGTACGGGAGATCACTTTAATATAGATGATAAAGAGCAGCACACGGATCACGCCCTCGATGAGGCCGAGCAGCGATGCATGCGGCAACACCGGCTTCAGGAAGCCGGCGATCCAGGTCGGAAAGATCACGAAGAGGAGCATCGCGACCACGAAGGAAAAGATCATGACGATCGTTTCGAGCACCGGCTCGAGCTTATCGCCGAAGGTACGGTCCAGCCAGGCCTCGAATTTCGTCGGCTCCTTCTCCGCCTCCTCCGGATCATCCTCGAGGAAGGATGCACTGAAGGTGAGGCAGCGCATGCCGAGCACCATGGAATCTACGAAGGAAAAGACACCACGGATCAGCGGTGCCTTCAGAAACGGATGCTTATCCGTCATGGAGATGTACGTGTCCTCCATCACGGCGATGGAGCCATCCGGCTTCCGGACGCCCACCGAATAGCGCTGACCGTTTCGCATCATCATCCCCTCGATGACGGCCTGACCACCGATACCACTGTAGATCTGGGTGTGTGGGAGCGATGACGGCGTCCTATTCTCTGCCGGGACTTCTGCATTTGTTGTATCATTTGAAAAATTCTTTTCTGTATCTGTCATATCGCTTTCTGGATTTCTTTTTTTATATCAAAAGTGATGTTTTCACATCTGCTTCTCAAACTACTTCATATCCTGTTCCTGAACAGGTACCAGAATAGTAAATACCTGCTAAAAGGAAGAAAAACACATCATGATTATAAAATTCCACGCACCTAAGTGTAAACGATGGAAAACATGAATTCAATAACAGGAAAGTGAAACTTTTATGACGGCGGGCGACGCTCTCATGGATATGTATAAAGAAACGATGCCATATACATGAATCTGTACAAAAAAATCCCACACCTGCACCTCTCGGATACAGGTATGGGACTGTGTTTTCAGCTTCGTATAAATCAAGCAAGACCAAACTTCTTGTTGAACTTATCGATCTGACCCTTCAGGCTGGATGCCTTCTCCTTACCAGTGTAGAATGAGTGGCAAGCCGAGCAAACCTCGACGTGGATCTCCGGCTTTGTGGAGCCAGTTACGAATGTGTTACCGCAGTTGCAGGTAACGGTAGCCTGATAATACTTTGGATGGATTCCTTCCTTCATCTCGTACCTCTTTCTGCATGGTTCCCAACCATGCCAGCTTGCGTGTCGGCCGCTGAATGCAGTGCACTCACGAGACTCGACCGCTTAGAAAATAGTTAAGCCTTTATAAGCTACCATAAAGCGAAAAATATTGCAAGACCTCAGCGCTTAATTTTAATGACTGCGGTCGGGGATTTCGTGCTTCCATCCCGATAGATGTCGCCCCTTTCAATCATCGGGTTGATCACATCCTTTAAAAATCGAGATCGATTCGAATAGCCATAGGCGCACTGGAGATCTTTAACCTTCATCGGTCCATTTTCTTTCAGAAGTTTCCACACTTTATTTTCACTCGCCGTATACTCCACCGAACGCGGTGCTTCATCCACACGATATAAAACATCATATAATTTCAGATTTAAAAATCCCGGATAAATCGAAATCACCGGCTGGAGCTGTTCAGAGAACGCCTTATAGGCCTCCATCATCGTGAGAAATCCGGTTCCTCCACGCTCCATCAGGTTTGCAGCATCCAGACAAGCGGCGATAATCGAATTTCTTCGAATCGACGGTATCGAGCCTACCGGATATTCCGCATATCCCTTCGGCAGTAACCATGATCCCGGAGAAACGATTTCCATTCGGTCATTATAGATATCCACATCGATCTGTGTCCCGGAAATCGAGTAATCACGGTGTGCGATGGCATTCACCAGTGCCTCTCGTATCGCCTCCTTCGGATAGGAACGGATTTCCTTACGTCCACCATTCGCCGTCTTCTGCCACCCGCTTTTCGTATTTCGCTCGATAAAACGCAGCGCATTCTCGAAGACAAGCGCGATCGAGCCCTTGAATCTCGCACTATCCAGCACGGTGCCGGCTTTATTCATCCCCTTCCAGAGACGACAGCAGATCATCGTGTCATCCCGATCATACCCATCGCGGAACATGATGAATCCTGATTTTGCAAAGCCATCCTTTGATACGATTTCCTCACTCTGCAACTCTTTTAAAGACGGCACAGCACCATCATTTCGATACTCCCTGCAGAGCGTCAGATAATCTGTCCACTCTTCCTCTCGATAGCGCACCTCGGTTGTTTCATTGTCCACACCATAACGTCTTTTGGATAATGAAATAATGTCTTCTGGTGTTGCAGGTGTAGAATTACCATTTCCTCGGATGTATACAGTTTCGTTGAAATCCCCTTCCCGATATCTGACAACGGATTCCGCAGGCAGCACTTTCATCCCCAGCACAAAATGATCTGCCGTTTCATCTACACTTCGCATCATGTAGCTGATTTTCACGTGAGGAAAAATATTCCGGTCATTTACCCTCGCCACCAGATTTTTTGTCTGATCGATTTCGTTCAGATCCAGACCGAAGGCTTCGCCATCATTGGACACACCCACAAAGATGATGCCACCCTGATCATTCGCATATCCGACGATGGTCTTCGCCCATTTCACAGGATTATCCTGCTTAAGAAGCGCTTTAAACTCATATTCCGTATCCTCCGTTACGACATCAGGGAATAATTCCGAAATCTTCATAGTGCTCCTCCATTTCACCATCCGGACATTGTACAGACATTATACAGTACGTTCGAAACATTGTACAGACATTAGATAAGCATTAGACAACGACTGTTACTGTTCACTCGTGTACTGATCAGGCAAGAGCCGGAGGGGCAGCAACGGAGGCACAGTACTCCGTTGCCGCCCCTTCGTCGCCCCTGGCCAACGTTCCTATCCAATATGGTTTGATTATAAAAATACTGGATATGTTTTTTGACTGTAAGCATGACAGGTGGCTGCAAAATATCCACTCTTAGGCAATTTCAAAAATACTGGATACGAAAAGCCTTATTTCCTAAGAGGAATCCACACTCGCATATCCAGTATTTCAAAAAAGAAGGTTTATTAGATATCAGCCGAAAGAAACTCTTCTCTGAAGTCAAAAATGCATATCCACCATTAAAAAAAGCGAGAATTATTCGATAGTACGCTTATATGCGTATGCCTGATTTTGCAGAAACCTATCCAATAAGCGCCCTATTTGAAAATCTTAGATAGTTTAGCTCCGTACACAAAAATGATAGATGGTGTTAAAAATATCCACGATTTCGAAAACAACTGGTTATTGGATAGTGCCATCCATCTTCATCTATTTCACCCGGTTCGCCAGTAAGAATTTCCGGGCCGCACGCGATGATTCTATGGAAATCGAGCAGTATTCATGCTGTGATCTCTGCAATCTTTTCCCTTAATTTTTCCTTCTCCCCACTACCATTCGTCGAAAATCTCACGAGTGGCAGTCCGTAGACTTCAAGAATATGATTTTTCAGCTTATCTCTTTCTGCCTGCTTCGTTCCATCCTTATGATAGTGGAAACCATCTACTTCAATTGCAAGCATTGGCTCTTTGCTGACCTTATTAAAAATCAGAAAATCAATGTGGGAAAGTCCAGTATTCACAAATCTCTGTTCTTCAGCATTCATTCTGGAGCAATCACGGAATAGTAGTTGCAACGGCTGATGGCATACCACCCCAAGCGCAACATTACCGCAATTTTTCAGTTCATCCTGAATCAGCGCGTACATAAGATTCTCTGAATCATATTCCGAAATTCTTTTATGCCGTTTGAGATACTCAAGCCTGCTTTCGGGGTATTGACTATATAAATAGTCAAAAACGGAACTGATTTTACTGTGCTGCACATCACAGTTGTTATAGCGAATATATCCGATAAGGTCGGCTATATTGCTTCCTGCCGGTTGCTCCTGATCAGCTACAACAAGGATCAGCTGCTTCTTTGCCCTGGAAATCGCAACGTTCAGAAGATTTGGATCATCCGAAAACTCTGTAATCGTGTCGTCAACTGTAGACAGGATGATATCATTCTTTTCGCGTCCCTGAAACTTATGTACAGTTGCAACCTCTATCGCAGTATCTCCCAGCTCCTTCTTCATCTGAGCAACCTGATTACGATAGGGAGCAATGATACCGACTTCATCCTCAGGTTCATCCAGTGCCGGCAGAATCTCCTTACAGATCACATCAATCTGCCTCTGGTTCATATGGTCACGCTGATGGTTTCCTGGCACAGTGGTTACAAGCTTCAGCGCACTCTCTCCGTTGCTATCCGTCATGACGATCAGGTCACCGTTATAAAACTTCTGGTTACAAAAGCCGATAATCTGCGGATGGCAACGATAATGCTCGCGTAAAACAACCTGTGGTATCCGTTCACTCATAAGTGAACACAACGACGACAGAAAACTGTACTCTGCAAAATTATATTCTGCGCTTATTTTATGCGCATTCCAAATTGTTTCCAGTGGTTTTCTTTGCTGCGTTTTCACAATATTAGAAAGCTGTTTCGTATCACCGACAATAACCGCATTTTTTGCACAGGAAAGCGCAAGCATACCGGTTGCAACATCCACCTGTGAGGCCTCATCCATAACGACATAATCAAACTGGGCCTGTCTCCCCAAGCTGCTTCGAGCAGTATACGTTGTACTCAGTACAACCGGATATTCTTTTATAAATTCCTCCGGATGCTGCCATAAATCATCTTTTACAAAAACGCGGCGACTATTTTTATCTGAATATCGTTCTGCGAGGCGAGATCGAAAGCAACACAATGAAAGCTCTATAAGTTCATCCATTCGTGCATCCGCATCATCGTTTTCAAATTTCACGGTAATATCTGATATTTCAGTATCTATTTCTTTTAACCGGGTTTCATAAAATATATATTGCAGCTTGTTAATAACACCTGCCGTGTCTTCTTTCAAAAGCTTTCCAACGCGAATCCCCAGAGAAATCCTACGCATAAGCCGATATATCAAGCCCGCTTTTTTCGTTCCATCCTGAATATCCTGATACTCCTGCCAGAATTCCATCAATTGATCAGAAGATAGATTCTTGCTCGAAAGAATGAGTTCATTATCCTGAATCAGGGCATGTAAATGTTCGCATTCAAGTTGAACTCTATTTCGTTCCTCACGCAATTTAGCCAATCTATTCTTCTCACGAAAGATTTCCTGCAGTGCTACGGACTTTTCTCTGATAGAATCAGAAAATTCTGATGATGCATTCTCAGCGCTTTTCCAGTCGGACATATCCGGATAGGCTCCGGTCTGTGCTGCGATAAATGCACTTTTACGCTCATCACGTCCCAGTTGGGCAACCATAAAATCCAGCTTATACTTCGACGAAGCCAGCTTCTCCATCACATTATCGATCGCGGAATTATTATTACTGACCACCTGAACGGTTTTCCCCTGAAGTATAAGGTTTGCAATGATATTCAGAATTGTCTGTGTCTTTCCTGTCCCCGGAGGCCCTTCGATCACACTGATTCGATTTGAAAGAGCATTCACAACTGCCTGATACTGACTCTCATTACAGCCAAACGGAAATACAGGTGCCGACGAATCCAGTTTTGTTCCTGCATCATAAAAACCCGGTTTTTGACGCAAAACCGCCCTTTTCGGAAGCAGTGACTTTATCTCCGACCAGATTTTTCTTCATAAATCGCCTCTTTGTCCCTCTATGAAGCCAAATACTTAATGTCACAGCTTCGAATATTTCCCTGTCTGTGAAATAATCTAATGGCACAGATCCCCGAAATCTATGATTTGTAAAAGTCACTTAATGGCACGACTCTTGAAAACGCCCCGTTTGTAACAAATCCCAGAAAATATAATGGCATCGCTCTATGAAATCCTATCTTTGCGAAAAACATCTAATGCCGCTCAGACTGAAAACCGCTTGTTCGTAACAAAGATTATAAAACCTAATGGCGCAAGAGTGCTATCAACAGTTTTTGTGAAAACTTCGGAAATCGTCATGATTAGTGATACACGTAGCTGTCTAAAAATTGGGGCAACTAAAATCTCTTGTGTTCTTGACAAGGGGTACAATTCACATGCTACCTTCCTAAAACTCCGATCCCCAGATTTTCATCAGATTTCCCCACAGTCAGGATGCATGGGCGTCGATTTTTGTTTGTTTGCATGGGGCGGGTCCGATAAGTAAATAGATACAGAACGTCGAATGGGGTGGGCAAACAAACAAGAAGAGACGCCCGGTCTGGACGTCCCTTAAAAACACAACTGGATTAAGAAATAAACCCGGCTGAACTGTTATAAAAATACTTCTGAAATCGGCGCCTGCCTGCGTATCAGCGGTTAATTTTAATCGCGAGGCGGCTGTTCGGGTTGCTGCCTGGTTTTACGCCGGTCTTCTGTGTGCTGCTGTTTGAATTTCCATTTGTTTTCATTCCAGGATTTGAGTTCATCCCCGGCTTCGGCCCTGTACTCAGATCCGTATTTCCACGGAAGCCACTGCCTGTCCGCGAGTTCATGCTCGAAATCGGTTTTCCGTTTACGACGAACTGGCAGACCTCTTCGTTACTGGAGGTGCGCTCGAAGAGCTGGATCACCTCCTCCGCGGAGCTGGCCTTTTCATCCGACACGCGCTTATGAATGATGTCGACCGCTCTCTGCTCGAGCTCTGAGAGGAGCAGGTCGTCACGACGGGTTCCGGATTTCACGATGTCGATGGCCGGGAAGATCCGGCGCTCCTGAAGCTCACGGTTCAGGACGAGCTCCATGTTGCCGGTGCCCTTGAACTCCTCGTAGATAACATCATCCATGCGGGAGCCGGTTTCGACGAGTGCGGTGGACAGGATCGTCAGGGATCCGCCTTCACGCATATTACGGGCCGCACCAAAAAAGCGCTTCGGCATGTGGAGCGCTGCCGGATCGAGACCGCCCGAAAGCGTACGTCCGGACGCCGGTACCACGAGATTATAGGCACGCGCGAGACGGGTGATGGAATCGAGCAGGATGGTGACATCCTCGCCCTGCTCCACGAGACGCTTTGCACGCTCGATGGTCATCTCGGCCACCCGCTTGTGGTGCTCCGGGACCTCGTCGAAGGTCGAGTAGATGACGGTGACGAGGCCGCCCTCGACCTCTTCCTTCATATCGGTGACCTCCTCCGGCCGCTCATCGATGAGGAGGATCAGCAGATGCATCTTCGGCTCGTTCTTCACGATGGCCTTCGCCACCTGCTTCAGCAGCGTCGTCTTACCAGCCTTCGGCGGCGATACGATCATACCACGCTGTCCCTTTCCGATCGGCGCCAGCAGGTCGAGGATACGAAGCGAGGTCGAGGTTCTCTCCCCCGGCACCTCGAGGCGGATACGCTGATTCGGGAAGATCGGGGTCAGCGACTCGAAGCTCCGCCGACGGAACATCTCGGAAAGTGGCTTGCCATTGACCGTCTCGATGTAGGAAAGCGCCGCATAGCGCTCGTTCGGATTCTTCGCCCTCGACAGACCATGGATGACATCGCCGGTCTTCAGGCGGTAACGCTTGATGATCGCCGGATTCACATAGACATCACTGTCACCCGGCATGAAGTTATCCGAGCGCGTAAAGCCGAAGCCGTCCGGCATGACCTCGAGGATGCCGCCGCACGGATTACCGCTCGGTGCCTTCTGGGTCTCGTTGTCGAGCTCGTCCGTCTTCTCAACGACTTCCGTCCGCGCGGTCTCACCATCATGGGCTGTCGACATGGCATCCGACGCTGCAGCATCGCTGTCACGCTCCATCCGCTCGCCCTGCCCCGCGGCCGCTCCACTGCTACGGCCGGCGTATGCTTTCGCGCGCCGTGCCCGGATACGTTCCGCCTGCTCGGCCAGACTTCCCGGCTCTGCTGCTCTGCCCTTCGTGTCGTCGGCCAATGTCTCCGCCGAAGCTCGGGTGGCTTCCTTCGCCGGTGCTTCGGATACTACCGCACGATCCTGTGCAGGCTCCGCCACAGCGGCTGCGCCCGTTTCTTCTGCAACCACCACCGCCCCGGAGTTCTCCGGTACGGCAGCCGCTTCCGTCGTCTGCACCTCTGTGCTCTTCGACAGCGTCATCTCCACTGCTTCTGGCGTCGCAGCCTCACCGGTGTCCCCGCTCTGAGACTGTCGACCTCGTGTCGTGCGCTTCTGCTCATGCGCTTCTACTCCCGCTGTCTTCGGCTTTCGTCCGCGGGTCGTGCGCTTCGGTGTGCTTTCTTCACCGCTTTCCAGCATCTCCCTGCCTTCCTCCGTCTTTCTGGCGCGGGTCGTGCGCTTCGGTTTACGTTCTTCGGCCACCGGAGCTGTCTCTGCAACTTCCTCTGTCTTCGGCTTCCGCGCACGAGTCGTGCGCTTCGGCTTACTTTCTTCGGTCACCGGAACCACCTCTGCACTTTTCTCTTCCTTCACCTTGCGTGCTCGGGTAGTACGCTTCGGCTTACTCTCTTCTGCCACTGCCGCCGCATCCACTGTCTCTGCAGTTTTCGGCTTCCGTCCTCTCGGCTTGCGCTCGACCGCTGTCTTCTTCTCTTCTTCTGCTGCCATACTGCCTCCATATGGTTTCTCTGAAACCATGCTATGTTTACGGAAACGCTCCGCTGTTTACTTTTTCTGCCAGCCGAAAGCTGTTTCAGCTGTGTCGGTCCTCTGTCGGATGCATACTGGAATACATGTCGAACGAAGGCCAAAACACCGCAGCTATGACTCAGCTTCCGTGCATACCTGTACTGTTTCGTTAAGGGAATGTATAAAACGCTATCTTAAAATCTGGAATTCATGGATACGGGAAAGACCGCTCCGGAAATCATCGATTTGAAATCATGTTCGTCAAACGAAGAAATTAGGAAAATCGTAAAATAAGTATAACAACCGTGCCCTTGTAACGCAAGTTTCATTTTGTTATACTAGCGGCACAATCCCTATTAAAAAGAAGGTTATTATGGCGAAAAATTATAGATCCACCCCGGGGCCGTCGCTTCGCTACGACGCCCGTGGACAGCTCGTAAAAAGTAAACCGAAGTCGCGCGTTCTGCACTTCATCCTCTGCTACCTGCTTCCGTACCTGATCATCAACGGCCTGATTCTCCTCTTCGTGATCCAGCAGCCGACGATCGAGACGACCGAACCGGATACGAAGGATTACCAGACGGCTTCGATCGAAATCAAGGTCGATTCCCTGGTGCCGCTGAAGTCGCTGACCGCGACCATGGACGGCGCAGAGCTTCCGCTCGAGAAGTCCGGTTCGATCTGGACCGCCGATGTTACGAAGAACGGAACCCTGACCCTGAACGCGAAGTCCATCAACGGCATGTCGAAGACGACCTATGTACAGATCAATCTCCTCGACGACGTCGGTCCGACCGTCGATGAAGAGTCCGTCAATCTCGGTGCCGGCTACCTCGAGTTCACCGTCTCCGACACCCAGTCCGGTGTGAACTGGGATTCGATCTACGGTGTTGACTCGCTCGGCAATAACGTAAAGCCGACCGACATCAATAAGCAGACCGGTCGCGTCACCTTCTCCATGGCCGGCGACGCCATCACCGTCTATATCCGCGACCTCGCCGACAACGAAAGCTCCGCGAACTTCTCCGTGAATTAAACTTCATCAAAAAAGCTGGTCGGATCGACCAGCTTTTTCTGTATGTATTCTTTCAGAGCCCCCGGAAGATGGGATTTTAGAGTCTTCCGAGCTCAGAGTACTGTGCTTCTACCGGCAACCCTCCGGGGCCCTGTATAGATGTCACTTCTCTGGCTTCTCTGGCTTCGCCGGCGCTTCATAGAAGCGACCATAGGTGCGCTGGATCCCACAGATCACCTGCTTTTCATGCTCAGTGAACGCGTCCTCTGTCATACGCCACTGCCAGTTGTGACCGGCGGTACCCGGCTGGTTGATGCGCGCCTCTCCGCCAAGGCCGAGGTAGTCACCCACCGGCACGATCACGGTATCCGCGATGGACGCCATCGCACGCTTAATCAGCAGCTCCGGCATCGCATTCCAGTCGTTGCCAGAACGACTCATGTACTGGTACATATAGTCCCGCTGCCAGTCCGGGATGGTCTCGAACCAGTGGCGAAGGGTGTCATTATCATGCGTCCCTGTGTAGCAGACACAGTTCGGCGTGGTGAAGTTGTGTGGCAGATAAGCATTGCCCGCACCCGAATCCCAGGCGAACTGCAGCACCTTCATACCCGGGAAGCCGGTCGCGGCCATCAGCTTCCGAACCTCGTCGGTGATGACACCGAGGTCCTCCGCGATGATCGGCAGGTCCTTCGTACCGAAGTGCTGGTACATCGCGCGGAACAGTCCCATGCCCGGGCCCTTCACCCACGCGCCGTTTTCCGCCGTGTCATCACCGAACGGCACCGCATAGTAGGCCTCGAAGCCCCGGAAATGATCGACGCGGAGACAGTCGTACATCGAGAGGCAGTACTCCATGCGCGCACACCACCAGGCGTACTTCGTCTTCTTATGCGCGGCCCAGTCATAGAGCGGGTTGCCCCAGAGCTGACCGCTCGCAGAGAAGGCATCTGGTGGAACTCCCGCTACCTTCGAAGGATGGCCGTCCTTCGTGTACTGGAAGAGCTCGCGATGCGCCCAGACATCTGAAGAATCCGGTGCACAGTAGATCGGGATATCCCCGAGGATCTCGATGCCCCTCGCCGCCGCGTAGGCGCGAAGCGCCGCCCACTGCTTATTAAACTCATACTGCACGAAGGCGTAGAACGCGACCTCGTCCGCGTGCTCTGCGCGGAACGCAGCCACCGCCTTCGGATCGCAGTCGCGCAGCTCCTCCGGCCAGACATCCCAGCTCGCGCCGGAAAGCGAATCCTTGATGGCCATGAAGACGCAATACTCGACCGTCTCCGGACGAAGCTCTGCGAAAAGCGCCTCGACATCACCGCCCTGCTCCTTGAAATGCGTGAAGGCAAGCTTCAGTGCCTTGTTCTTACTGCTGTAGAGCTTTCCATAGTTGACGCGTTCAATGCTGTCGACCGGCACGCCTGCCTCCTGCCGTACATTCGCCGGCTGCTTCAGCCAGCGACGGAGGTCGCGGAACGCCACATCACGATCATGCGCGAACCAGATGGCCGGCGCGTTCTTCGCATCCGATACATCTGCGCCTTCTTCGGTTTTATCTGCCGCCGGCTGCTTCTGTGCCCTCGCTGCGTCCTCGGCGCGCGCAAGCGCCGCATAGTCGACCGCATCACCGAAGTCAAACGCCTCCGGATCTGCGAGCTCCTCTCTGCTCAGCAGTCCCTCCTCGACCAGCAGGTCGAGGTCCACGAAATACGGATTCCCCGCGAAGGCGGAAAATGCCTGGTACGGTGAATCACCGAAGCCCGTCGGGCCCATCGGCAGGATCTGCCAGATCTTATTTCCAGTCTCACATAATAAATCGATAAAACGATATGCTTCCTCGCCAAGTGTTCCGATGCCGTACTTTCCCGGCAGTGAGAACACCGGCATCAAAATTCCTGCTTTTTTCACTCTCAACCCCCTCCTTATATCAAAGGATGTCACAAGTCCCGCCCCTTCCTGCGGATCGTGCAGTTTTTTTGATCACGGATCAGCCCTTGCGACGCTTCGTCAGCTTCTGGTCGAGTGCAGCCTTCTGCACGCTCTTTCGCTGTACCGCGGCCTTCGTGCCCGTCGACTTCGCGGCCGGCTTCTTCGAATCCGCCTTCGCCGCCTCGACAGCCTGTGCTGCGGCGGCCTTCGCCTCCGTCATCTGCTTCGGCACCGTCGTCCTTTTCCGGGTCGTCTTCTTCGGACTTACGAGCGCTGCCTTCTCTTCCGATCCAGCCTTCTTCGACACCGTCTTTTTCGCAGCGGTCTTCTTTGCAGCTGCCTTCTTCGCTTCCGTCGCCTTCGGTGCCGGCTCCGCGCATGGTGTCAGCTGGTAGATGGTGGTCGACATCGCCGGGATCTCGAGATCGACGGCGTAGTCCCGCTCATCCCAGTCAGCCTTCACAGCCTTATGTGCCGTGCGCTTCACTGCGCCGCTTCCGCCGTACTTCTTATCATCACTGGAGATGAGCGGCTTCGCGGAGCACATGAACGGAACACCGACACGGAACTTCGGATGCGCGACGTTATCAAAGTTCGATACCACGAGGATCGTCTCCTCCGGCTTGTCGGTCTTTCGAACGAACATCACCATGGACTCCTCCTGGTAGGAGCAGTTAATCCACTCGAAGCCGTCCGTGACGTAATCCTGCTGCCAGAGCGCCGGATGTGTCCGGTAGACAGCATTGAGATCCCGTACGAAGTCCTGGACGCCCTCGTGTACCGGGTACTCGAGGAGATTCCACTCGAGCTCCTGGTTCTCGGACCACTCGTCATACTGCGCGAAGTCCTGGCCCATGAAGAGAAGCTTCTTGCCCGGATGCGTCCAGAAGTAGCCATACGCGGCACGAAGATTCTGCGCCTTCTCCTCGAAGGTCTCGCCCGGCATCTTCCCGAGCATCGAGCCCTTGCCATGCACGACCTCGTCATGCGAGAGCACGAGCATGAAGTCCTCGGAGTAGTTATAGATCATCGAGAAGGTGAGCTGGTTATAGCTGCCCTTCCGGAAGAACGGATCCGTGCCCATGTAGCTGAGGAAGTCGTTCATGAAGCCCATGTTCCACTTGAGGTCGAAGCCGAGGCCGTCCTGCTCGACGTCACCGGTGATGTTCGGCCATGCCGTGGACTCCTCTGCGATGAGCAGGGTGCCCGGGAAGCGCTTGTGGAACTGGGAGTTCAGATGCTTCAGGAACTCCACCGCATCGAGGTTCTCGTTGCCGCCGTAGATGTTCCGTGGTGCGTCCTCGCCCTGACGTCCATAGTCGAGGTAGAGCATGGAGGCCACGGCATCCATGCGGATACCATCGGCATGATAGCGGTCTGCCCAGAACATCGCACTGCCGATCAGGAAGTTCGACACCTCGTTCTTCCGGTAGTTGAAGGTCAGGGTGCCCCAGTGCGGGTGGCTCGCGAGACGTGGATCCGGATTCTCATAGAGCCCCGATCCATCAAACTGTGCGAGCCCCCAGCTGTCGCGCGGGAAGTGCGCCGGTACCCAGTCGAGGATGACGCCGATGCCAGCCTCATGCATGTAATTCATGAAGTACATGAAGTCCTCCGGGGTGCCGTAACGGCTTGTCGGAGCGTAGTAGCCGGTCACCTGATAGCCCCAGCTCGCATCGAGCGGATGCTCCATCACCGGCATGAGCTCAACATGCGTATAGCCCTCCTGCTTCACATAATCCGCCACCTTCACCGCGAGCTCACGGTAGTTGTAGAACTCCGAGCCGAGCTGTGTGGTGCCGTCCTCATTGACCGCCTGCTGCTTCCGTGCGAAGGAGCCGAGGTGCAGCTCATAGACCGACATCGCTTCCTCCTTGACGCCGGCGACACCGCGCTCCGCCTTCTGCTGCTGCCACGCCGCATCCGTCCACGTAAACTGTCCGATGTCTTCCACGATGGAGGCATTGCCCGGACGAAGCTCGAAGCCGAAGGCATATGGGTCGATCTTCAGGAACGGCTCCTGGTGGTGACACTTGATCTCATACTTATAGAGGCTGCCCGGGGTGAGGTGCGGGATGAACAGCTCGAATACGCCGGAATCGCCCAGGCGCTGCATCATATGGCGGCGGCCATCCCAGAGGTTGAAGTCGCCGACGACAGAAACACGCTCTGCGTTCGGAGCCCATACGGAGAACGCGACACCATCGACGCCGTTGATCCGGATCGGATGCGCGCCCATCTTCTCATAGATGTCATACCAGATGCCGCCCTGATACTTCTTGATATCACGGTCGGTATAGGTCGACGGGAAGGCATACGGATCCTCGGTGTCCTCCGTCGTGTCGTTGTCATAGGTGATGTGGTAGGTATAGGCCGGAAGTGCCTCGTTCCAGGCCTCCTCCACCGGCAGGAGGGTCGCGAAGAAGCCGGCCTCATCGACGAGCTCCATCGGATAGCGCTGTCCGCCGAGCACGAGCTCGATCGATTTTGCGGTCGGTACGAAGCTCTGTACCAGCAGCCCCTCCGGGATGATGTGCGCACCGAGGATCTTCTTCGGATTCGCGGTTTCCGCGTAGGTGACGTCCTCCACCTCCGCCCAGTTCATGATCTCTTCTAATCTCTCATTCATGCTTTATCTCCTTCATCTCATACATCAGATGGATGTTTCTTCACTTCGGAAGGCGACCTCTTCTCGGTCGCCGTGTGCCCGGATGCCACGCCTGCCGCTGCCGTCTCCGTCTGCGTTTCCTGGGCTAATGCCGTCGCCCGCTGCTTCAGATGGCGTTTATGTACTTTCTTTTTCGGCTGAAAGTCCGGATCCTTCACCGCCTTCAGTACGACGATGGAGCGCGGCTCTACGGTATACCGCTCCTCGAGAAGCATCCTCTCCTCCGGATAGATGCCGTTCGTTTCCTCCATGGCGGTATCGATCACCGCGGCCCACTTCATGCCGAGCGGCGGATGCGCCAGCAGGAAGCTGTGCTTTTCCCAGTGCATGTTGTAGAGCACGAGGAAGGTATCATCGCCGGCATAGGCACCGGCATACATGACACCGAGCTGTCGGCGGAAGTTCTCGCTGTCCGGCCGCCAGGCGTTCTCGCCATGGAAGCTGATGTCCGGGATACCGACGGAGCGGTAGTCCATCTGTCGAAGCGCTGTGCCCTGATGGAACACCGGGTGCTGCTTACGGAACTGAATCGCATAACGCGCGAAATCGTAGAGCTCCCGATTCCGATCGATGAGCCGCCAGTCGAGCCAGTTTGTCGGATTATCCTGACAGTACGGGTTATTGTTCCCGAGGCGGGACTGACCGAACTCGTCACCCGCGTGGATCAGCGGGGTGCCCTGGCTCAGCATCAGCAGCAGCCACGCGTTCCGCCACATCTTCTTCCGGAGAAGCTTGATGGACTTCTTTCGGGTCGGACCCTCCTCGCCGCAGTTCCAGCTGTAGTTCTGGTCGGTACCGTCGCGGTTATCCTCATGATTCTCTTCGTTGTGCTTGCGATCATAGGAGAGGACATCCATCAGACTCATGCCCGAGACATTGGCCATATACTGGATGCTCGCCCGGTTCGACGGGTTCTCGCGCACGCGCTGCATGAGCGTCGGCAGCATGCTCTCGTCGCCCTTCAGGATGCGGCGCATGTCGTTCTGGAAACCGTCGTTATAATCGGCGAGGTAACGCCCCGGTGCGGCTACCTGCGCAGCGCCATGGGTCGGCATCTCCGGAATCTGGCCCTGCCAGCTGTCGGCCCAGATCTTGAAGCGACTCAGCCACGGATCACGGGCGATGACACTATACGGCGCAGCACCGATCAGGTGGATGCCGTCGACGTGATAGTGGATGCGCCAGTAGCGCATGACGTTCACGATGTGATCCGGGATGGTTTCACTGGTAAAGTACAGGTCGACCACGAGCTCCATGCCGTGCGCGTGCAGGGTATGCACGAGCTTTCGGAACTCGTTCCGCGGATTTTTGTGGTCGGAGGTGAAGCTCGATTTCGGTGCGAGCTGCAGGGCATCCTTCGTGAAGCCCCAGTAGTTGATGCGGCCCGTCGGGCGGAGCTCGACCTCGTATGGGTTATCATGTCCGTAGTCCGGGAGCATGACCTCGTTAAATTCGTACGGTGGCATCAGCTCGAGCGTCGTGACGCCGAGCGCCTCGAGGTACGGAATCTTCTCGAGGATGCCCTGGAAGCTTCCCCGGAGCTCATGGTCGAGACCGGAACTGTGGTGCTCGGTGAAGCCGCGCACATGGAGGCGGTAGATGATGCTGTCCTCGTACGGCAGATCGAGCGCCCGATCCTGTCGCCAGGCCTCACTCGATTCCGGAATCGCCGTCGCCTCACCGATCGGCGTCTTCAGGATGCGGGTACCATCCTTCAGATTCCCGAAGCTCTTCCGCCCCTCAAACACCGTGCCGTTCGGATCGGTGAAGATGCGGCCATCCGCCTCGTAGCAGTAGCTGAGCTCCGTGAGCGGGAGGGCCAATGCAGGCTGCCTCTTCTCGTGCACCCTCGCCTGCGCATCCGCTGCGCCCGCAGCTTCCCTGCAAGCGTCCCCCTCGCCACTTCGTGATTCGGATGTGACCAGCAGCTCCAGATGCCAGACATCTCCGATCCGATCCGCCGGATCGAAGGCGATCTGACGGACACGTCTGTTTTTATGATATAGATTCAGAAACAGCTGCTCTGTACGAACCGCTGCCTCGAAGATGTAATGGTCATTTTCCTTCTTTAAGCCTAGCATGATGTCCCTTCTTCGTTGTCGTTGTCTTTCTCTATCCTCGTGTCGCCAAGCATTTCCCCCTACATGGCATGTGCTGCTGCGATGTATCCGAACCTTCGTATACACCTATTATAGCATTCATGAATTCGGATTTTCACTTCAGATCTCGATGTCCAGCTCGATCGGACAGTGGTCGGAGCCGAAGATCTCCTGGTGGATCGACGCGCCCTTGACCCGGTCGCGGAGCTGCTCGGAGACGATGAAATAGTCGATACGCCAGCCGACATTCCGCTCACGCGCCTTCATACGATAGGACCACCAGCTGTACTCATCGGTGGCATCCGGATACAGCAGACGGAAGGTATCGATGAAGCCGGAATCGAGCAGCCGCGACATCTTCGCACGCTCCTCATCCGAGAAGCCGGCGTTCTTATGATTCGTCGCCGGGTTCTTCAGGTCGATCTCCTCGTGGGCGACATTCAGATCGCCGCAGTAGATCACCGGCTTTTTCTTATTCAGTTCACCGATGTACTGCCGCCAGGCATCCTCCCACGTCATACGGTACGGAAGACGCTTCAGCTCATTCTGGGAGTTCGGCACATAGACGGTCAGGACATAGTAATCCGGAAATTCCGCGGTGATCACACGCCCCTCATGATCATGCTCCTCGATCCCCATGCCATAGGTCACGGACAGCGGCTCCTCCTTCGTAAAAAGCGCCGTACCGGAATAGCCCTTCTTCTTCGCATAGTTCCAGTACATGTGATAGCCCGGAAGGTCCAGCTCCAGCTGCCCCTCCTGCAGCTTCGTCTCCTGCAGACAGAAGATATCCGCATCCAGGCTTTCAAACACCTCCATGAAGTTCTTCCCCATGACCGCCCGAAGCCCGTTCACATTCCACGAAATCATTTTCTTCATATAGTAAATTCCTCTGTTTATCTCTCAAATTCTGAACAGCTCTATTCTAGCATGGTTTAGTGGTATTTTCTTTTATAATTCAGCAATAAAAAGAAATAAAACAGGAGGCCCCAGCGGTCCGGCATCAGAAGCTCGGAGTACTGTGCTTCTGATGCCGGTCCACTGGGCCTCTGTCAAATTCTATTCGGTCTCCTCGACGATCTCGAGCGAGCCCTGCATCCAGATCTTTCCCTTGAAGCGCCGGCCGACCGCCGGCACACCCGTGAGATCCGATTCGTTGATGGCGACATGGAAGATACACTCGTTGCAGCTGACCTTCATGTCCACCACATTTTCGTGGGTGTAGACATTTTCCTTCACCCGGAGAGAGACAATCTCGCCGAGGATCTGGTACATATCGCACTCGACACCGGTCGGCATGAAGGTGGTCTCCACGAGACTGTAGAGATCCTCCGTCTGATAGCGCTGCTGCACCTCGTGCATAAGGTTGAGATCGGTCTCTGTCAGCGTATCGATCGCCTCCGGGTCGCCCTGACGGGCCGCCTCGTAGAGTCGCTTCCGCTCATTCTGACGATGCTTCACGATCTCCGGATCCTCCGGACGCTTCTCGACCGGAAGCAGGATCTTGCCGCTCTCTGCGAGACCGGTCAGAAAGGCCTGACGCGCGCGCAGCGGCATCTGCATACGGCGAAGCTCGGTGAGCTGCACCGAATTCGTGATGTAAAAGATCAGCGGGATGCCTGAACGGAAATCCTCGAGCACGCCGGCATAGGTCTCCTTCTCGAGATGCCGCTCGACGGCCCCCTCCTCCGTCAGTGTCCCATCGTAGGAACGCATGTACGGAAAGTAGTATTCCCGGTGAAACACGCCATCCGGCGTGCGCTGACCGACCAGCGTGATGCCCATGGACGGTGCCACCGGAAGCTGATACTCCTCGGTCACGACACCCTCCCCGGCATTGATCGTCTGTACACGATACTTTTCATTCTCGGCCCGCACGAGCAGTGGCTCGAGCTGCAGCTCTGTATTCAGTTTTGAAAATCCGACGGATCTCAAAAATTTATGCATGGATGTATCTACCCTCTTTATAAAAATGACGCGATCGTTTTCATCATTTTCTCAACATCGATCGGTTTCGTCAAGTACCCATTCATACCAGCCTCGGTCGCCAGCATCCGATCCTCCTCGAAGGCGTTCGCCGTCATCGCGAGAATCGGGATCATACGGCAGTATGCGCTGTCCATCGCGCGGATCTGGCGCGTCGCTTCATACCCGTTCATGACCGGCATCTGGACATCCATCAGGATGAGATCATACTGTCCCGGTGCAGCGTCCGCCATCTTCCCGACGGCGATGGCACCATCCTCCGCGACCTCGACGAGGAAGCCGGCCTCCTTCAGGATTTCGGTGGCGATCTCCTGGTTGAGCTCGTTATCCTCGACGAGAAGGATCTTCCTGCCACGGAAATCAGCCTCTTTCTGCTCAGCTGTGATCCGCTCCCCGCTGGAGTGACACGTCGACGAGATCAGCGTCTGTCCAGAAGCGGACGTTTCCGACGTCGGTTCAGAAGCAGCGGTATCCGAAGCGGACGTCCTCTCCGCCGGCACACAGCAGCAGAAGCAGAGGCCGACATCGAAGGTACTGCCCTGTCCTTCGGCGCTGCTGAGTTCGATGGTGCCACCCATCATGTCGACCATCCTCTTCGTGATGGCGAGGCCGAGTCCGGTGCCCTGGATGCCGCTGACCGTCGCGGTCTCCTCACGTGAGAAGTTCTCGAAAAGATGCTGCTGGAAGCGCTCGCTGATGCCGATACCGGTATCCCGCACGATGAAGTGATAGCAGGCACGGCCCTCCAGCCCGCTCTTTTCCTGACGCAGAAGGAAGCGGACGCTGCCGTTCATGCGGTTATATTTCACCGCGTTGCTGAGCAGATTGAGAAGGATCTGCGTGAGACGCAACGGATCGGCCAGTACATCCTCGTTCTCGACATCCTGCAGCTCCATCCGGAAATCGATCTGCTTCTCCTCGAGCGACGGTCGGATCATCGTACTGAGATCCTCCATGAGGGTCGGCAGATGGAGCGGCTTCTCCTGCAGTGTCACCTTGCCGCTCTCGATGCGGCTCATATCGAGAACATCATTGATGAGGGAGAGCAGATGCTCACTCGACATCTCGATCTTCCCGAGGTAATCCCGCACCTTCTCCGGATGCTCGAGCTGCGCAGATGCAAGTCTGGTGAAGCCGATGATGGCATTCATCGGGGTACGAATATCGTGCGACATGCTATTCAGGAAGGTGGTTTTCGCCGCATTGGCACTCTCAGCCTCGGTGAGCGCCTGCTTCAGCTCCTGCTCGCTCTCCTGTAGCTTCGCATTCAGCCGCTCCGCACGGGCCGCGGCGAGGCGCGCATTCCGAAGGAAGCCGAGAATCACCGTAAGGATCAGAAGGAAGAGAGACAGACAGGATATCGTCACCGGCAGGAGATTATCCTTCACGAAATCGAGCAGTGTAACCTTTTTCGCCACATCCTCATACATCGAGACCGCGCCGATCAGCTTCGCAGTCTGCATGGTCTTCAGTGTCTTGTTAAGGATCGAGTTCAGTACGCGGTTTCCACGATCCACAGCGAAGGAGACATCCTCCGCCTGGGTGAGGTAGACGCTGTGGAGCGCCTTATCATTGACATACTGCATAGCCTCAGCGGAGCGGATGAGCATACCATCGGCATCTCCTCGCTTGACCGCCTGCTCCGCTTCCTTGTAGCCGTCATATTTCGCGATCGTCCAGAACGGATAATTGTTCGAAATATACCACTTGGCCTGCGCATCGCTCTTTACGATCGCGATGGTATTCGTCATACTTTCATTAAAGGCATCCTGCGCGGTCACGACGGCGAGCGGGATGGACAGTACGGTGTTCGACAGTGACACGCCACTCCGCTCGGCGTAGTATGGATTCTGGCTGACATGAAAGACCATATCGATCTTCCCGTTCTGCACCGCCGAAAGCGCGGCCTGCAGCGTATCGAAGCCGACGATCTCGAAATGGACGGTCTCGTTGAGACAGTCCGTCGCGTGCAGGATGTAGTCATTGAGCACGCCCGTCACCTGCCCGGTCTTCGGATCCTCCACGCTGAAGCCCGGATCGTTTCGCAGATAGCCGATGCGGATGCTGCCATGCTGCGAAAGCCAGTCCTTCTCTTCCGCGGTCAGCGGCGAGAGCTGCTGTGTCGCGATGTAGCGCTTGTAGAGCTCGTTCGCATAGAAAGGCTTATCCCTCTCCATCGCGCGCATCGCTGCGTCCAGCTTTTCCTTCAGATTCGGGCGGCTCTTCGAGATACCGAAGTAAATATCCGAGCTGCCCGTGTCGATGATGGCCGTCAGCCCCGCATCCGCCCAGATAGAGGTCTCCGTCGACACCACGCCGTCCAGCTGCCCAGCTTCAAACAGCGCCTTCGCTTCGTCAATGCTGTCGACCGGCACGTGGATGGTCGTGATGTCATGCTTCTTTTCCCACGCACAGAACTGCGTGTACTGAACGGTTTTCTCCATCACCGCGATGCGCTTTCCCTCGAGACTCGAAAGCTTCGTCGGAGAAATGTCGGAATGCTCCAGATCCACGTACAGATAGTAGCGCTCCTTCCCCATCGGTTGCTCAGAGAAAAGCATATGCTCTGCACGCTCGTCGGTATATGAAATGGCACTCATGATCTCGATCTGCCCGCTCTCAAGCTTCTCAAACAGCGTCGTCCAGTCATCCTTCACATAGATGTAATCCCAGCCGGTGTAAGATGCCACCGCCTGCTCGTACTCGTAGCCGTAGCCACTGCGACCGCCATCCGGATTCGTGATGTGGTAGGAATCCTCGTACCAGGCCGCACGGACATTGACATACATATCAGAGGCACTCGCTGACGTTTCCAGCGCCGACGCCTCCTCTGCCGAAGAAGCTGCCGCCGACGGCCCATCCAGCGACGCAGATCCTGTGACCACATCCTCCGACTGCACCTGCGCTGCACTCCCCTCCGTCGCAGCGAACGCGCTCAGCGTAAACAGCAGCGCAAAAAAGAAAAAGTATGCCACAGTTCTCCCCATAAAGAAGAACTCCCTGTCGGCATACTTTCTGAAAAACGTATCCAGATACGAAAAGAGCCCACTCCCTCTATGTCCGGGCTGATATCGATACTGCTGCGCTCTGTTCATAATTCCCCCTGCTAACTGCGTGTGGTGTTTTCATACATCGTTCTACACACTATAGCACATTATCCCTCCATATTGGGGTTCTTTTGCAGAACATCGCAGAGCAAAACAAAACGACGTCACAGATTTCTCTATGACGTCGTTTTATATGCTGCAATTTTATATCTCTTATACGAGGCCCTGTGCAAGCATAGCCGTTGCAACCTTCTCGAAGCCGGCGATGTTCGCACCAACGACGAAGTTGTTCTCATAGCCATACTTCTTTGCAGTCTCTGAAACGCTCTTATAGATGTTCACCATGATGTCGTGAAGCTTGCTGTCGACCTCCTCGAAGCTCCAGCTCAGTCTCTCGGAGTTCTGAGACATCTCGAGTGCAGAAACCGCTACGCCGCCAGCATTGGCTGCCTTAGCTGGCATATAGAGAATCTTCGCAGCGAGGTAAGTATCGATCGCAGCCTCGTCGGAAGGCATGTTTGCACCCTCACATACACACCAGCAGCCGTTGTCGATGAGCTTCTTCGCGTCCTCACCGTTGACCTCGTTCTGGGTTGCACACGGAAGTGCGATGTCACACTTTACGCCCCATGGACGCTCACCCTCGTGGTACTCGGAACCTGGAACGCGTTTTGCGTACTCCTTGATTCTCGCTCTCTCGACCTGCTTGATCTGGCAGAGAACCTCGAAGTTGATGCCGTTCGGATCATAGATATAGCCGTTGGAGTCAGAGCAGGTAACAACCTTCGCACCGAGCTCCTCAGCCTTCTGGATCGCATACTGTGCGACATTACCGGAACCGGAAACGACGATGGTCTTTCCCTTCAGCTCCTTGCCGGCACCCTTGACTACCTCATCCGTGATGTAAACGAGACCATAGCCGGTTGCCTCTGGACGAGCGAGGGAACCACCGAAGGTGAGACCCTTGCCGGTCAGTACGCCCTCATAGAGGCCGGTAAGTCTCTTGTACTGGCCATAGAGGTAGCCTACCTCACGTCCGCCGACACCGATATCACCGGCCGGAACGTCGGTATCCTTACCGATATACTTATAGAGCTCCGTCATGAAGCTCTGGCAGAAACGCATCACCTCTGCATCCGACTTGCCGTGCGGGTCGAAGTCCGCACCACCCTTACCACCACCGATCGGAAGGCTGGTCAGGGAGTTCTTCAGAATCTGCTCCATACCAAGGAACTTAAGAATCGACTGGTTTACAGACGGATGGAAACGGAGACCGCCCTTGTATGGTCCGATGGCGGAGTTAAACTGTACTCTGTAGCCGAGATTTATGTGATTTACACCCTTATCATCGGTCCATGGTACTCTGAACGTAATGATTCTCTCCGGCTCGACAAATCTCTCCAGAAGAGCATTCTTACGGTATACATCCTCGTTCTTCGAAACGATCGGGTCCAGAGACTCGAGAATTCTCTTTGCAGCCTCGAGAAACTCCGGCTCGTGCGGATGCTTTGCCTTTAATCCTTCGTAAACTTCATCAACATAAGACATAAAATTTCCTCCTTCAGGAACAGCTTATTTGGTTTAGTTTAAAAAATCCGGATACCAAGACATAGTGCGCCCGTTCTTTCCTGAAGGCGCCCCCATTGGCTCCGAATCCATGTTTTATCGGGGTAACTATAACATGGTATAATCTTTACGTAAATAAAAAATATCTGGCATGAATAAATATTATGGGGCGTGAGTGCCCGTTTTTTGCTCTAAAGGAGCTATTCGCTCCGTGCCATCCTTATTCATTTTTCTCCATAAAGAAGCCCCTAGATCATACGACCTGGGTGCTTCTATTATGTTGTAATTTCACACCTCGCGAACTTCCTGCGGCGTGCGTGCCGAGACGGCGTAGACATTGACCGTATGCGCCATACGGCTGTTGAAGAAGACGCGGTCGCCAGCGTGGGCGTAGATCGGGTGCGGATGCGCGTCCTGGCCGAGCCAGTCAGAGTCATGCTTACAGAGTGGAACCCAGTGGAGGATGCCCTCATCCCAGTCCGGCTCGACCTTCGTGATATATGCGCCATCCTTTCGATGCGGATCCGGGCCGTTGTCGGTCGAATTCTCGCGCTCGATGATTTTTTCACCCGGCATGCGATAGTAGCCGTCGCAGGTCAGATTGCCGCGGTGGTCCATCAGGAAGTGGCCGTAAGCATTGTACTCATCCGGCAGGGCGATCTCCCAGAAGTTGCGGACGGGCAGGCCATCTGCGTCGGTGTGTGTGAAGTCAATGTCACAACGGCCAACCATCGCCGGGCCGTGATCATAGCCGCCGTGGTAGATGATGCTTCGACCGTCGTCCGTCCACATCTCGTGGCAGACCCAGTCGTTCCGGCTCCGCGCATAGCCACGCGAATTCCCCTTCGTATCGTCGCCTTCCGTCCGAACATGGTAGAAGATGTCCTGTCGGTGGTCGTAGATGTTTACACGGCGGATGCCACAGTCAAAGGCGGACCACTCGTGGTTATACATGATGATGTCCGAATCGAGCGGGTGGAACTGCACATGCGTGATCCAGCAGCGCGGGATCGTCTTTTCATAGAGCAGCGCACCGCTCTCTGTGTCATACACGCAGAGATACGAGTTGAGGCCCTCGTCCTGTGCCCGCTGGTCGATGTTGTACTTCGGACGCTTGTCGAGGCCCTCACCCTCGGTCTCGGGATCGAAATCGAGGATGCGCCCATCCGTCATCGGCACGCACAGCTTCGTACCGTCCAGGCTGACGTGCGTGAATGCGGTCATGCGGCCATCCGGCACGCGGTTCAGCACCCGGATGTTGCCGTCCCGATCACTGCGGCAGATTTTGTCATCCTGAATATAATAGATACGCTCGCGGATGTAGTCGAGGCAGACACTGGCCTTTCCGAGGCCCTCGTCCTGCGTGCCATCGAAATAGACGTAGCTCTTCAGGATGCCCTTCTGATTATCCGTCAGCTTCCGGTCTGTTCCGCGGAACATGTCATGCATCCAGACATTCGGATGCCCGTCCCGGTCCGAAATCAGATAGATGCGCTCGTCATCCGCGCTGAGTGACGAGCAGGTAAAGTAGAGGAGCTGGGTGTTGAAGCTGTCTCTGCCCAGCCCATCGCTGATTAAAACTCTTCCATTTAAAGGCTTCGATGTGTTCATAAGAATTCCTCGATTCGTGTTTTCTTCCGTTATACAGGTCTTCTTTTTAGAGGGACGGATATAGTTTCTCTGTTTGTTCAAATCAATTTGAATAAAATATCATGAGACAAACATACCATTCATCGATAAAATTTCAACTATAGTTGCTATAACTGAAATCACTATCTTCTGCTGGCAACCTATTGACATCTGCGGGTTAACTTCTTATAATTTTCACGTTCAGTAAACTTGCAGAAAAAGTGAGGTTAACTTCTTATGACGAATACAACCACGAAAACTCTGACCCTGACGGCCTTATGTGCAGCACTTCTCTGCGTGCTGTCTCCGATGTCCATCCCGCTTCCAGGCGGTGTTCCGATTTCTCTCGCAACCCTCGCGGCTGCCTTCGCCGGTGCACTTCTCGGTGCGAAGTACGGTACCCTTTCCGTGCTGATCTATCTTCTGCTCGGTGCCTTCGGTCTTCCGGTCTTCGCCGGCTACAGCGGTGGCTTCGGTTCCTTCGTGAAGCCGTCCTCCGGTTACCTCATCGGTTATCTTTTCCTCGCATTCCTGACCGGCCTCATCTACCACAAGTTCGGTCGTGAGCAGAAGGGCGGCCAGAAGTACCTGCTTCTCTTCGTCGCACAGCTCGCCGGCGAGGTGATTCTCTATATCTTCGGAACTGCATGGTTCATGTACCTCATGGGTGCACAGGGCAATGCTGCCATGGCGACACTCGGTGGCGCGCTCGGTGCGTGTGTGATCCCGTTCCTGCCAGGTGACTGCGCGAAGATGATCGCGGTCTGCATCGTCATCCCGGTACTCGAGAGAGCTCTGAATGCCGCCGGCCTCGCTGTGAAGGTCGCGTAACGCGTTATTTTACTTATTCATTTTTCTCCATACAGAAGCACCCGAGTCATATGGCCCGGGTGCTTCTTTCATTAGACCAGGAAGAGGAATCCCCGTTCGTAAAATGCTGAATCCTGCAGGAATCCCCGTTCTCAATGTACCAGATTCTTCAGAAATCCCCGTTTTCAAGGCGCTGAATTCAACGCAAATCCCCATCGGGAAGAAATAAATGGGTGAAAGTTTATGGGGTCAGACCCCCTTACGAAATTCTTAAGACACCGCAATAAAAAGCCGCCCGGAAACGTCCGGACGGCTTTTATTTATGAACTTGTTGCCACAAGGTTCAAACGATTTGATTAAGCGGTGTACTCATCCATGCAAGGAAGAACCTCGACTGGTGTTGCGTCGTTCTTCTGGTAAGCCTTGCCGTAGAATGCAAGCTTGTACATCTCCTTGATGTCGGAGATCAGCGGGTATCTCGGGTTTGCACCGGTGCACTGATCATCGAATGCGTTGGTGCTCATCTCGTCGAGGGTCTTCAGGAAATCCTCCTCGGTTACGTTGTAATCCTGGATGCGCTCCTTGATGCCGACAGTACGCTTCAGCTCTACGATCTTATCGCAGAACTTCTGAACAGCCTTGGCATCATCCTTCTCAACGACACCGCAGAAACGTGCGCACTCTGCATATCTGTGGAGTGTGTGCGGATACTCATACTGAGGGAAGGTACCCATCTTTGCTGGCTGCTCCGCAGCATTGTAACGGATGACCTCGGTGAGGAGGAGTGCGTTTGCGATGCCGTGCGGGATGTGGTGGTAAGCACCGAGCTTGTGTGCCATGGAGTGGCAGACACCGAGGAAGGCATTGGCGAAGGCCATACCTGCCATGCAGGATGCGTGTGCCATCTCATCTCTGGCCTTGACATTGGTCGGCTCGTTAAAAGCAGTCGGCAGGTACTCGAAGACGCGCTTCATCGCCTGAAGAGCGAGACCATCCGTATACGGTGTAGCCATCATGGAAGCGTATGCCTCGAGTGCGTGTACGAGAACATCGAGTCCGGATGCAGCGGTGAGGCCGCGTGGCTGTGTCATCATGTTGTCGGTATCGATGATCGACATGTTCGGAAGCAGCTCGTAGTCCGTGATCGGGTACTTGGTGCCCGTGGTCTGGTCGGTGATAACCGCGAACGGAGTCACCTCAGAACCGGTACCAGAAGAGGTCGGGATGGCTACGAAGAGTGCCTTCTCACCCATCTTCGGGAACTGGTAAACCTTCTTACGGATATCGATGTAACGCATCGACATATCGGCGAAGGTTACATCCGGGTGCTCATAGAGAACCCACATGATCTTACCGGCATCCATCGCAGAACCACCACCGAAGGCGATGATGCAATCCGGCTGATAACGACGCATCTGCTCAGCGCCTTCCTCAGCATTGGCCAGGGTAGGATCCGGCTGTACGTGTGAGAATACGCGGTAGTCGATGCCGAGCTCATGGAGCTTGTCGGTGATCGGCTTGATGTATCCTGCAGAATCGAGGAAGGAGTCGGTTACAAGGAACACCTTCTTCTTATCATAAACTTCCTTTAACTCAGCGAGGGCAACTGGCATGCAGCCCTTCTTGAAGTAAACCTTAGATGGGGTACGGAACCAGAGCATGTTTTCTCTCCTCTCTGTCACAGTCTTATAGTTCAGCAGGTGCTTGACACCGACGTTCTCAGAAACAGAGTTTCCACCGTAGGAGCCGCAGCCCAGTGTCAGAGACGGAGTGAGCTTGAAGTTGTAAAGATCACCGAGACCACCCAGGGCAGACGGCTGGTTCAGGAGGATACGGCAGGCATGCATCACATGTGCGTGCTTTGCGATCTTCTCGGTCTCACGTGGATCGATGAAGAGGGAAGCAGTATGTCCAGGACCACCCTCCATCAGAAGCTTCTCACAGCTTACAAGTGCAGAGTCAAAATCCTTCGCCTTATACATACCAAGTACCGGCGCGAGCTTCTCATGTGCGAACGGCTCTGCCTTCGAGTTATCGGTCACCTCTGCGATGAGGACCTTCTTCGAGTGCGGAATCTCGATGCCGCACATCTCGGCGATCTTCCATGCCGGCTGGCCGACGATCTTTGCGTTCATGGAGCCGTTGATGATGATAACCTTACCAACCTTCTCCTTCTCCTCCTTACTCAGGAAGTACGCACCTCTGTACTCAAACTCCTTCTTTACCTTATCATACACATCTGCTACGACGGTGCAGGTCTGCTCAGAAGCACAGATCATACCATAGTCGAAGGTCTTCGAATGAAGGATGGAAGAAACGGCCATCTGGATATCTGCAGTCGAATCGATGATGCAAGGGTCATTACCTGCACCTACACCGAGTGCCGGTGTACCGGAGCTGTACGCTGCGTTTACCATGCCAGGACCACCGGTTGCAAGGATGCAGTCTGCGTCATGCATGATCTCATCCGTCATCTCAAGAGACGGCTCATCGATCCAGCCAATGATGTTCTCCGGAGCACCTGCCTTGACAGCAGCATCGAGAACGACCTTCGCAGCATAAGTAGTGCACTTCTTCGCTCTTGGGTGCGGGCTGATGATGATACCATTTCTGGTCTTTAAGCAGATCAGCGTCTTGAAAATAGCGGTCGACGTCGGGTTCGTCGTCGGGATAACTGCAGCTACGAGACCCAGCGGCTCTGCGATCGTCTTGGTTCCGAAAGCCGGATCCTCATCGATGACACCACAGGTCTTCGTATTCTTATACTTGTTGTAGATATACTCAGCGGCGTAGTTGTTCTTGATGACCTTATCCTCGACGAGACCCATACCGGTCTCCTCTACTGCCATTTGTGCAAGCGGAATACGCATCTGGTTTGCAGCCGTTGCAGCGGCGTTGAAAATCTTATCTACCTGCTCCTGTGTGAAGTTTGCGTACTTCTCCTGTGCTTCTCTGACAACCGCGATCTTCGCCTGCAGAGAATCCATGTCCTTAACGATCTCCGGATTCTTTAATTCCTTACTCATGTGTGATCTCCTTTTTGTGGCAACAACTATAGATCAAATTATCTCACGTCGATTGATAATTAATTATCGTTAATTATTTATCAATCAAACTACAAGTAGTATACATACCTGTTAATTAATTGTCAATCACTAATTCAGATAATTTTTCACCACATACAAATAGCGAAGCCAAAACACAGTAAAGGCCCCGGAGGACCAGCAACTGAAACCATACGAAGAGTTTTCCGAACTCGCAGTACTGTGTTTCAATTGCTGGCCCTCCGGGGCCTTTTCTGGAAAAGTCTGAAAAATTACGCCCAGAACACCCAGATAAACGCATACCCGGTGAGCACCGCCGCCAGCGTAAACGGCAATCCGATCTTCATGAAATCGCCGAACGATACCTCATAGCCACCAGCCTTCAGCATACCGACCGCCGTGATGTTCGCACTCGCACCGATCGGCGTGATGTTGCCGCCGAGCGTCGCACCGGTCAGCAGCCCGAAGTACAGAAGATACGGCTCGATCCCGAGCAGCTGACAGATGCCCGTGATGATCGGCAGCATAGTCGCCACATACGGGATGTTATCGATAAACGCAGAGAACAGCACCGAGCCCCACACGATGATCGTATAAAGCATGAAGATGTTGCTGCCACCTGCACGTACGATCAGGTCTGCGGCCGCATCGATGATCCCGACATCCGTGATGCCACGGATCACGATAAACAGCCCCGCGAGGATCAGCAGCGTATCCGCATCCACCGAAGCGATCGCATGCTTGAGGTTGAGGTGACTCCGATGCCGCGCATAGTCACAGATCATACAGATCGCCGCGATCGTCATACAGATGATACCGTTGATCATATCCGGTGTATTCGGGATGAAGGACGCGACGATGAGCGCAACGACGATACCACACAGGGCGATCGTCGGGAAGTAATCCGTCACCACGGTCTTCTCGCTGGCCTCCACCGGCTGTCGATACTTATGGAAGAGAAAAATCATCACCGGTACCGTCATCAGTGCACCGAACTCGACGGACCAGAAAATACCCGGACGCCCATGCATGAAGAAGAACTCCATGAAGTTCATGTTCGCATAGTCACCGAGCATGATGGAGGTCGTATCGCCGACGAGCGTCGCCGCACCCTGCAGATTCGAGGACACGGCGATGGACAGAATCATCGATACCGGCGAGATATCGAGCTTCTTACATACCGCAAGTGCCACCGGTGCGATCATGAGGACGGTAGCGACATTATCGATAAACGCCGACACCGCACCGGCAAACAGCGACATCAGGATGATGACCCACATGACATTTGCACACTTATCGAGGATGATATCCGCCAGCAGATTCGGCATCTTCGATTCGATGAAGAACCAGACGACGAGCATCGTGCCGCCGATCATCATAAGGACGTTCCAGTTGATGACCGACAGGATGTACAGCGGATTCGGCCGGAGGATCCCGACCAGCATAAAGACGATGGCGACGCCCCAGATCGCGTAGATCTTCCAGTTCGGCTTCGCAATCATAATCACATACATTAAAATGAACAAAATAAAAGCGATGGCTCTTAGATCCATAATCATTTCTCCTTCATAAATTCACAAAAGACAGTATCGAATCATGGACTCAACACTGTCTTTTCGTATCCCAAGCTGTGCCGCCTGCACGGCGATGTTCTTTCAGACCCTGTTGAAAACAGTTTCTATTCTACACAAGCTATATGATTTGTCTCTTTCTACGTCAGCCGATCTTCAGCCGGAACTTCTGCGCCTCGCGCTCACTGTCCACCAGCTCGATCTGTGCGCCGAGGGCCTGCAGCTTCTGCTCGAAGTGCTCATAGCCACGCTGGATGTAGACGATGTCACGGACCGTCGTGATGCCATCTGCGGCGAGGCCGGCGATGACGAGAGCGGCACCAGCGCGGAGGTCGAGTGCATTGACACTGGCACCCATAAAGCGCTTCACACCATCGATGACGGAGACGTTCCCCTCCACCTTGATGTTCGAGCCCATACGCGCGAGCTCATCGACATACTTGAAGCGGTTCTCGAAGATGGATTCGGTGACGACCGAGGTGCCATCGGCGAGGGCCAGGGTCACGGACATCTGCGGCTGCATGTCGGTCGGGAAGCCCGGATACGGGAGCGTCTTCACATCGGTCGGATGCTGCACCGGCGCGCCCACGACGCGTACGGCCTCATCGTACTCATAGACCGTGTTGCCCATCTCGAGCAGCTTCGCGGTGATCGACTCCAGGTGCTTCGGGATGACGTTCTTGATCAGGATGTCACCACGGGTCGCCGCGGCGGCACACATGAAGGTGCCTGCCTCGATCTGGTCCGGGATGACGGCGTAGGTCGTGCCATGCAGGCGGCGGACGCCACGGATGCGGATCGTATCCGTACCGGCGCCCTTGATGTTGGCCCCCATCGAGTTCAGGAAGTTCGCGACATCGACGATGTGCGGCTCCTTCGCCACGTTCTCGATGATGGTTCTGCCCTCTGCGAGAACGGCAGCCAGCATGATGTTGATGGTCGCGCCGACGGATACGACGTCGAGGTAGATGTGGGAGGAGTGAAGTCCTTCGGAGGCAGCGGCCTGTACACAGCCGTTCCGGATCTCTACCTTCGCACCGAGGGCCCGGAAGCCCTTGATGTGCTGGTCGATTGGACGGGAACCGATCGCACAGCCGCCCGGAAGCGGAACATCCGCCATGTGATGCTTGCCCAGCAGTGCGCCGATAAAGTAGTAGGATGCCCGGATCTTCCGGATGTACTCGTCGTCGATCGATACGCTCGTCACGCCCACGGCGCTGATCTTCGCGGTATGACGATCGATACGCTCGACGACGGCGCCGATCTCCTTCAATGCCTCAAGCATAACGTTGATGTCACGCACGTCCGGCAGATTCTCTATAATCACATCTTCATCTGTTAAAAGTGCGCCGGCGATGATGCCCAGTGCGGCATTCTTCGCCCCGCCGATCACGACCTCGCCGTGAAGAGGGGTGCCACCTTTCATGATAAACTGTTCCATATATCTCCTGTAAGTTTCCTATGCGCAGAGCATAAGAACCGCATTATTCAGACTGTTAAATCTTATAAATTATAAGTGAGTGTACACGCTTTTGCAAGCGTTTGTACTTTTTGCTTCTGCTGCCGGTAACCGCTCGGGCATGAGAGCCCGGAGGACTGGAATTTTAGAGTCTTCCGAGCTCGGGGTACTGCGTTTCTGCTGCCAGCCCTCCAGGCGCTCACCCGAGCAGTCCCATCATCATCCCGGATGCCCGCTCGCTGAGCGCCATCACGTTATTTAAGAAGATGATATCCTGCACACCGTACTCCTCGATCAGCTGCGCGATGCTGCCCTCGAAGTGACGATAGTCGACGACATAGACATCCTCATAGTGATCCACGAGGTACGGAGCGAAGGCATTGCCATAGGATTCCTTGATGAGGACGCAGGCCGAGCCGTCGCTTCGATGCGGATTATGGATGACCGTCAGCGGATTATCGCCATGGATGAAAGCGCTGTACTTGTCGCCGGCGTTCGAATTCGTGACGTCGTTGATGACCTGGGCATGGCCCTGCTCGCCGAGCTGGTTGATGTACTCCATCTCGTTCGTCGCGATCGGCAGCCAGGCCTCGACAGTATCCGGGTTCTGATTTAGCGCCTCAGAGCGGTTCGTCGAGAAGTAGAAGGTGCCGTAGAAGCCATCGAAGCTCTCCTTCTGGTAGTCCCGGAGGCTGTGCGGCTCGATGCCCTTCGCATCGCAGAAGCGCATGTAGGCATAGTACGCCCCGAGTCCGGTCCAGTGGTGGTCGGTATGGAAGTAGATGTACTCGTTCTTATGCTGCAGAAGCGTCTCGAAGACGGACACCTTATGGACCTCCGGATCGATCATGCTGTAGATGTAGTTGAACGCGTCCTCCATGTTGCTGGAGCCGAGCGCCGCCTGCGTGCTGCGGTCGAGCTCGACGCCGAAGCTGTTCGGCACGAGGATATCGTAGACCTCACACTTCGGGAAGCGCGCCCGATAGGTGTTGATCATGGACGCATACTTCACTGCACCGCCCTGATTATAATAGTAGATTTCGTAGCCGCGGTGGTTCGTGACGTAGATGCTGCCGGCCTGCTCGCCGTTCACCTCCGCTTTTTCTGCCTTTTTCTCCTTCAGCGTACCGTCGGCATTCGTCTCGACGAGGGCGGCATACTGATCGAGCGCACCCGTCGCCGACTTGTCATGTGCAAGTGACGATGGCGTGGCCGAAGCATTGGCCTCATCCGCGGCGCCCTCCGGCTCCGCAGCGGCGAGGGTCATGACCGGCGCGAGCGACTCGGCGGTCTCCGGAATCGTATCCGCGACGGCCGTGGACCGGTTTCCGTAGAAGGACTCACCCTGCGGGCCATAGAGGCTCTCGAGCTTCGCGCCGAGGCTGAGCAGGGTCTCGCGGCACGGAAAGGTGTCGGAGAACCAGGTCGCGAGGTCTGTGAAGTACGCACCGGACAGGAGGGTCTCCGTGGTCGCGGTCGGAAAGCTCGCGAGGGCGCGCTTCTCGGAGGCAGAGTACGTCGGGCGGAGTGGCAGGGCGAGGCCAATGCCGAGAAGTACGGTGGCGATCAGCGCTGCGGCGACCGCAACGATCTGAACGCCGCGCATCTCTTTATGCGGTTTTTCATGTTCATTTTCAGAAACTGGTTTCATGCTTTTCGATAGGCCGGCGGCTCAGCCGGTCGCGGGATGCCATGGACGTGGAACGGGCGCAGCGCTTTACGCGCGACGCCCGCGGGTCGCCGGAGACATCAGAACTGATTATACAGGAACGGGGTGTAGCTGGCGCCGACCATCGAGACGATGGAGAGTGCGAGGAGCAGGAGCATCAGGAGGAGGCGGAGGCCGTAGTACAGGCCCTCGCTCCGGCGACGGGCTTCGCTGCTCTTCGTGATGCGACGCTTCATCCGGGTAGCGACGCGCTCGTGATTCTCGGCGTCTTCCTCCTCGAGACCCTCGATGCTGGCGTCGAGGCGCTGCACCTGCTGATCGATCTCGGTTTCCTTCTGATAACGCGCCTTCTCACGCTCGAGCTGCTGCTTCTCGCGCGCCTCCTGCTGAAGGCTCGCATCATAGAACGCCCGCAGCTTCGCGGCGAGACGGGCACCGAGTGGTGTGCAGGCGATGATGGAAAAGATCAGGAAGAACAGATTACTGCGGAGGGTCAAAAGCTCCGCCGCATCGACCGTCGCACGTCCGCTCAGGAAGAACATCGTGCGGAGCACCTCGCGCAGCACCTGGAAATCACTGAAGCGGAACAGCACCCAGCCGAAGAACACGACGATCAGGGTGTAGAGGTGACCAAGCGCACGCGTGAGCGCCGGCAGCGGCGAGCGACGCGGTGCCTGCGCGTTGCGCTTCGTGTCCGCAGCTGAAGCCGGGCCTGCAGCGGCAACTGCGCCGTCCGTAGCGTCTGTGCCAGACACTGCCTTCGCTTTCTGGAATTTCTTCACGAAATTCTCGATCGCGATGAAGACGAAGTAGTAAAGTCCCCAGAGGATAAAATTCCAGCTGCTGCCATGCCAGAAGCCGGTCAACGCCCAAACGGCAAGCAGATTCAGCATCAGCCGTCCGGTCGATACACGATTCCCGCCCAGCGGGATGTATACATAATCCCGGAAGAAACGGCTCAGCGAAATGTGCCAGCGACGCCAGAAGTCACGCACAGAAACCGCGATATATGGATAGTTGAAGTTTTCCGGATAGTGGAAGCCGATCATCCGACCGAGGCCGAGCGCCATGTCGGAGTAGGCTGAGAAATCAAGATAGAGCTGCAGCATGTAGCAGAGCGCACCGAGGTAGGCACCGCCGACGGAGAACGTGGTGTTACCGGCGAGCGGCAGGAAGGTCTCCGCGAGTGTGCCGAGATGATCCGCGAGTACGGTCTTCTTCGCGAGGCCCACCATAAAGCGCCAGAGGCCCTCTACCAGATCCTCGGCATCCGCGCGCCGATGGTCCATCTCCTCGGCCATCTCGCCGAAGCGCGTGATCGGGCCCTGCGCCACCTGGTGGAAGGTCACGGTATAGAGCAGCACATGGAAGAAATCGCCCGGCTCCGTCTTTTTCGTATAGACGTCGGCGACGTAGCTGATCAGCTTAAATATATAGAAGGAAATGCCGAGTGGGAGGCCAATGTTTCGGACATACGCGAGGATGGCCGCAGCCATTCCCGTCGTGGCACCACCACCTGCGTCCAGGTCGTCTGCATTGGTCAGAAACAGACTCCTGCAGATCGGTCCGGCAAGCTTATAAAAGAGAAGCACCGCGATCAGCAGCACGAGCGCGAGGATCAGCCACGCACGGGCACGCCTCTGCCCCTCGACACGGATCCGCTCCGCGTCCGGACTCTGGAAATCATCATCGCCCTCCTGATAGTCCGGATTTTCCGAAGCCGCGAACTGTAGCGCCCGTCCGATGCGCTGCCCGCTGAACCAGGCGAGCATCGTCACCATGAGGAGCAGCGCAAGCTTCGTGAGCCCCGCGAAGGCATAGAAAATCAGAGAAAAGAGGAGCAGCACGAGGTTCTTCCGCTGATTTCCACGCGCAAGCACAGAAGCGATCATGAAAACCGGCAGAAACAGCGCTATGAAAATCAGACTCGAAAAGCTCATAAAAACCTCACATCACTATGAATCATAACAGTTCCGTTGCCGCCCCTGCGGGTCCCCTGCCTGTCTAAACTGTTACCATGAATCAAGGTATTATATCACAGGATGTCAAGTACAGCTTGCCATTTCCGCGATTTTCAGCTATACTTTCTATGCTTCGGGCGCTGGGCCCCACGCAATAGATCCCTCGAACCGTGTCAGGACGGGAACGTAGCAGCACTAAGAGGATCCTTCTATGTGACGTGGATACACCTGGCCCCGAAGTTTTTTATTTACACACATGTGCTCTGATTCGTTTACATAAACGCAGAAAAATCCGAGTCCTTCTTCCGGCCGTCATATCATGTATGGCATGCGCTTTATCGAGAAGGATTCGGATTTTTGTTATACATAATTCAGATCATCTCGTCCTCACAATGTATATCATGCGAGGATGCCGGTCGACTGCAGAAAGAGGATCAGCATGAGGAACGGTGCCACGAAGCGAATCATGATGCAGTAGAGCTTTTTCCGGTGGAACGTCTCGCCGTTCCGCTCCATTTCATCGACGACGTAGTTCGGCGTCACAACCCAGCCGAGCAGGAGGGTAGACAGCAGTGCGATGAAGGGCATCATCACGCTGTTGCTGACGTAGTCCATGATGTCGAGCAGCTGGCCGACAGAGCCGTTCGGCAGCTGCACTTCAAAGTAGAAGATGCTGTAGCCGAGGGCGATGATGGCTGACGCTGCGAGGTAGATGACCGACAGTACCAGCACCGTCTTCTTACGACCGGTGTGGAAGATCTCCATGCAGTTCGCGGTGATGGATTCGAGCACGGAGATGCAGGAGGTGAGCGTCGCGAAGATCGCAGTGACGAAGAAAAGTATGCCGACGAAGACGCCAGCCTTCCCCATCGCTGCAAAGACCTTCGGAAGGGACACAAACATCAGGCTCGGACCGGCGCTCATGCCTTCCGTACCGGAGAACACATACACTGCCGGGATGATCATCGCGCCGGCGATCAGTGCGACGCCGGTATCGAAGATCTCGATCTGATTCACGGAGGTGTTCAGATTGACCTCCGGCTTTACATAGGAGCCGTAGGTGATCATGATGCCCATCGATACACTGAGGGAGAAGAACAGCTGGCTCATCGCATCGAGCAGAATCTGCAGGAAGCGGCCGAGGGTCAGGCCTTCGAGATGCGGGGTGAGGTAGTAACGGAGACCATCCATGCCGGTACGCACCTGTCCGGAGGCATCTTCATGATGCAGGGTCAATGCATAGCCCGCGATCACAATCACCAGCACGAGCAGGATCGGCATCATGCAGCGGGATACACGCTCGATGCCGCCCTCTACACCGTTATATACGATAATAGCGGTGATGCCCATGAACAGAAGGGCGAACACCACCGGTGAAACCGGGGAGGTAATAAAGCCTGTAAAGTAGCCATCCTCTGCCGTAGCGGCCGCATGCCCCGAAAGATACGCAACAGCATACTTCGTGATCCATCCGCCGATAACCGCATAGTAGGTCATGATCAGCACCGGCACGAGAAAGGTCAGGATGCCGAGGAATTTCCACTTCGGATTCATCGTCGCATAGGCACCGATGGCGCTCTGCTTCGTGCGTCGTCCGATCGCGATGTCGGAGGTCAGCAGCGTGAAGCCGAAGGTCAGCACCAGCACGAGATAGACCAGCAGGAAGAGCCCACCGCCGTCCTTCGCTGCGAGGTACGGGAAACGCCAGAGATTACCGACGCCGACGGCACTGCCGGCCGCCGCAAGGACGAATCCGATCTGTCCTGAGAAACTGCTTGACTTCTTTTCCATAGTTATAAGACTCCCTGATTACTATAATCTTTTGCAATATAAGATAGCATGGGGTATTATATCAGTGAAACGAATGATTTTATGACGGGATATTAATTTTACTGATACCTGGTAGATGTGCCACATCGACGACATGTGAAGCCGTTTGTCGGCTGGCCCAAATAGCAGCAATGGAGATTCTGATCATGCGGGAACTGAAGGATCGATATGAGATATTTCTGAAGGTCTGCGAGACCGGCAGCTTTTCGAAGGCCGCCGAGGCACTGAACTATACGCAGTCCGGCATCAGCCAGATGATGGCGGGGCTCGAGGAGGAACTGGGCGTACAGCTCTTCGCCCGCATCAACCGCGGCGTGACATTGACCGACAACGGCACACGGCTGCTTCCCTATGTGCGGGAGCTCGCGAACCAGAAGGACCGGCTGCGCCAGGCGGCGTTCAACATCAACCATAAGGTTGAGGGAAAGCTGCGCGTCGGCAGCATTTCCAGCATCACCACCCGCTGGATGCCGGAGGTCGTACATTATTTTAAGAAACACTATCCGAAGGTGGAGATGGCGATCCTGGATGGAAACTACGACGAGATCCGCGACTGGATCATCCACGGACAGATCGACTGCGGCTTCCTCTCGTCGATCGTCGCAGATGATCTCGCCTTCTATCCGCTCCTCGATGACCCGCTCTGCGCGGTGTTCCCGGAAGGGCATCCGCTGGCAGCGCAGGAAAGCGTGACCCTGCCGCAGCTGTTTCAGTATCCACTGATTATCGAGACCCCGGGCTGTGATAACGACA
Organism: Oribacterium sp. P9; assembly: GCF_046365365.1. Lineage (NCBI taxonomy): Bacteria > Bacillati > Bacillota > Clostridia > Lachnospirales > Lachnospiraceae > Oribacterium > Oribacterium sp. P9. Next base: position 94,981 of record NZ_JBKEIS010000005.1, read on the forward strand.
TCCAGCACCTCATCCATAAGTGTCCGGTGAAACCGGACATCGCCTACAGCTTCCGCGACGATCCGCTCATCATGGCCTTCGTGCGGAGCGGCCTCGGCGTCACCATCTCGCAGGAGCTCGTCATGCAGGCCTTCGGCTGTCCCGGCGTCGTCTCCCGCCCGCTCGAGCCGGCCTCCTGCCGCACCCTCGGCCTCGCCTTCTCAAAAACAGCGAGCTCCGTCGTCAGCCGGACGCTGCTTACGTATCTCCAGAACCGTAGGCCGTCACTATAGAAAAAAGCCGTGCAGCTACCGCACCGCCGAGCAGATCGCGACCGTGAATGCTTCCTGGAAACACAGTACGTCAAGAATATAAAAACGCAGGCGGTCGTTCTTCCGGAGCCATTGACCATGGTTACGCGGAGGACGACCGCCTGCGTTTTCTTTATTCACTGATGCGATACACGCGCTTCGCGTTTTCGGTGGTGATGCGGATGACCTCCGCCGGATCCATCTGGCGAAGCGCCGCGATTTCCTCTACGACATACGGGAGATTTCGTGGATCGTTCCGGGTGCCGCGCTTCGGTACCGGTGCCATGTACGGGCAGTCCGTCTCGAGGACGATGCGCTCGATCGGGATGCGCGCCACCACTTCCTTCAGCTTTCGGGCATTCTTAAAGGTGACGACACCGCCGACACCGACATATAAGCCGAGCTTCACGAAGCGCTCGGCCATCTCCACCGGATAACCGAAGCAGTGGATGATGCCGGAATTTTCATATCCGTGCTCCTCCACGATGAGATCGTAGGTATCCTGCGCTGCTTCCCGCGAGTGCACATTGATCGGAAGCCCGAGCGCACGCGCAAGCTGGAGCATCCGTCGGAAGCAGGCCTTCTGAATCTCCGGCTCCGGATCGGCCGTCGCGAGACTCTCCGGGTCCGGTTCCTGTCCGGAAGCGGCGGCCCGCCGCAAAATACCTTCACGTGTATAGTGGTAGTCCAGGCCGATCTCGCCGATCGCCACGATTTTCTGATTATTTTCCACCATCTGCCGAAGCGTTTCCACATCCTCGTCGCGCAGATGATCACTGTGGTCCGGATGGAAGCCCACCGCCGCATAGACCTGCGGATAGCGCTCCGCGAGCGCAAGCGCCGCGCGACTCGACGGTAGATCGAAGCCGATCTCTGTAAACGCACCGACGCCATGGGCGCCGAGATCCGCGATGATCGCCTCGCGCTCATCATCGAAGGCCGCATCGCAGAGGTGTGCGTGGGTGTCAAAAATTTCACTTGCTTTTTTCATAAAAATTTAATGGGGTCAGACCCCCTTACGAAATCCTTAAGTTCATGTAAGAAAAAATTAATGGGGTCAGACCCCATTAATTTTTTCTAAAGTAACGCACCGATATAGATCATCAGGTAGAACGCGGTGAGGTGGAGCGGGTAATAAAGGTAGAAGAGCCACTTCGGATGCAGGCGGCCACGCTCGCCGTTGTAGAACCCGATCGGCAGGAAGCAGAGGACCGGCAGGAAGTGGGCGCTGACGGAGCCGGCGGCGGTGGTCAGGACGCCACTCGCAATCTGCAGGGTCTTCTCCTTATGAAAATTATACATGAGTGCCATACCGAGGATCGCAAACACGCCGAACTGGAGATGTGCGATATAGGCGGCGGCACAGCCGGCCACGACACAGAGCCACTTCCGCTCTATGCGCTTCCGGTTCTGTTTCATGCCATACATCACGAGGAGTCCGAGTGCGAGTGTGAGCATCGGGTTCTGCAGCGCGAAGTGATAGGTCTCGTTGTACATACAGAGGTCGAACGGAACCTCGCTCAGCAGTGCGAACACGAGCATACGTCCGAAATATTTCCAGAAGTCGGACGTATGGATGAAACCTTCGACGCAGAGAAATGCGAAGATCGGGAAGCAGAAAAAGCCGCAGAAATGAAGGATGTCGTAGAGTCGGAGCCAGCGCATCCCTTCCGCCGTGGCGATCGCCATCTGATAGTATTCCTTGGAGTATCCGTAGAGCTTGCCGTTCTTGATGATGACGACCGCGAAGCTGTACGCGGTCATCATGAGGGTCGCGAAGAGCTTCAGGAGGCCACCGGACAGTCCGATTCCTTTTCGGGTGCTTTTTAAAACACTTTGATATGTAGACATAATTTTAAGCGACGACCGGAACACAGTTTCCTGCGCGCCGGTCGTGTTTATACATCAGCCGATGAGACAGCCGCTCGGCATCTTCGCCATCGGGCTCATAAGGGCAATGTTTCCATCATCATCCTCTGCCGCTACGATCATACCCTGGGACTCTTCACCTGCGATCTTCCGCGGAGCGAGGTTGGCGACGATCATCACGCGCTTACCGACGAGGTCCTCCGGCTTGTAGGACTTCTTGATACCGCTGAGAATCGTACGTGTCTCGGCACCGACCTGCACACTGAGCTTCAGGAGCTTCTTCGACTTCGGAACCTCCTCTGCGTGAAGGATCTTTCCGATACGGAGCTCGACCTTATCGAAGTCCTCGAAGGTGATTTCCGGCTTTGCTTCCGGAGTCGCGATGTGCGTATCCGGTGCACAGTCACCGTTCTCGAGGATCTCCTCTGGCATGCCATCGCCTTCTGCGTCGGTATCTGCTGCCTGGTCGCCTGCATTGGCCTCGGAAGAAACGGCGGCATCCTTCGCCTGCTGCGCCTCGTACTGTGCACGCTGCGCTGCCTCGATCTTCTCGACCTCGACCATAACCTCCTCTTCCTTCTTACGCTCGAAGAGGGTTGCCGGTGCATCGGTCACCTTCGTACCGGACTTGTAGAGACCCCAGCGATCCATGTCCTCGAGGGCACGCTTCTCGGCATGGAGCTCGGAAAGGATCGACTCAGCGGTCTCCGGCATGAAGCTCTCGAGGAGCGACGCACCGATGTTGAGCGCCTCGGTAAGGTTGTACATAACGGTCTTTAAGCGATCGGCCTGTGCCGGGTCCTTCGCAAGCACCCACGGCTCCGTCTCGTCGATGTACTTGTTGGAGCGACGGAAGATATCGAACACAGCCGTCAGGGCGTCGGCGACGCGGAGCTGATCCATCTTCTCGCTCGTGGTCTTCACCGCCTGGAGGATGGTGTTCTTCAGGTCCTCATCCATCGGACCGGTCACGCCCTTATCCTCGACGACGCCGTCGAAGTACTTGTTGCTCATCGAGATGGTACGCTTCACGAGGTTTCCGAGGATGTTTGCAAGCATGGAGTTGTAACGCTCCACCATGAGCTCCCAGGAGATGACACCATCGTTCTCATACGGCATCTCGTGGATGACGAAGAAACGGACGGCATCGACACCGAAGAGCTTCGCAAGGTCGTCGGCATAGATTACGTTACCACGGGACTTCGACATCTTGATGCCTTCCTGTGACTTGCCGGCAGCGGTCAGGAGCCACGGGTGGCCGAAGACCTTCTTCGGAAGCGGGAGGTCGAGGCTCATCAGGAAGATCGGCCAGTAGATGGTATGGAAGCGGATGATGTCCTTACCGATGAGGTGGAGATCCGCCGGCCAGAACTTGTCGAACATCGGGTCGCTGTTTCCGTCCGCATCATAGCCGAGACCGGTGATATAGTTCGTGAGCGCGTCGAGCCATACGTATACGACGTGCTTCGGATCCTCGACGACCGGGATGCCCCACTTGAAGGTGGTTCTGGAGACACAGAGATCCTGGAGACCCGGCTTCAGGAAGTTGTTGACCATCTCGTTCTTACGGGATACCGGCTGGATGAACTCCGGATGCTCGTCGTAGTACTGCATGAGACGGTCCGCGTACTTGCTCATCCGGAAGAAGTAAGCCTCCTCGCGCTCCTTCTGTACCGGGCGTCCGCAGTCCGGGCACTTGCCGTCCACGAGCTGAGAATCGGTCCAGAAGGACTCACATGGGGTACAGTACCAGCCCTCGTACTCGGACTTGTAGATGTCGCCCTTGTCGTACATCTTCTTGAACATCTTCTGTACCTGCTTCTCGTGGTAGTCGTCGGTGGTACGGATGAACTTGTCGTAGGAGGTGTTCATAAGATCCCAGATGGTCTTGATGTCACCTGCGGTCTTGTCGACGAAGGCCTTCGGTGTCATGCCGGCAGCAGCGGCCTTCTCCTCGATCTTCTGGCCATGCTCGTCGGTTCCGGTCTGGAACTGGACGTCGTAGCCCTGGAATCTCTTGTATCGTGCGATGGCGTCAGCCAGGACGATCTCATATGTGTTTCCGATATGCGGCTTGCCGGATGCATAGGCAATCGCCGTGGTGATGTAGTAAGGTTTCTTTTCCATAGTACTCGCTTTCCGGGCGCCCGAATGGAAGGCGACCTGATGTATAGATCTGCGCACCGTATGTGGGTGCATTAACTTATTAACTATAATTTATTTAGGGCGTAAATGCAAGAATCGGCGCCGAGGGCGCGGGCGACAGCAACCGGCATGGGGACTGGCGACCGATGACGCATTTCGGGCCCTCTGCCTGAACTGTTGCCCTCAGCGCCGGTTCCGTCCGGTGATGCTGATGTAGCCGCCCCAGCTGCTCGGTGCGGTGCCGCTGTACGTCGGGGCCGGCTTCACGCTGCTCTTCTTCGGCGTCCGCTGGAAGAGCTCATCGCAGAAGGCGGAGTGCTGGGTCTTCATCGTGAAGACGTACAGCTGGTCCTTCGCGCGGGTGATGCCGACATAGAAGAGGCGTCGCTCTTCTTCGTAGGCTTCGAGCTCCGCCTTTTCGGCCTTTTTCAGGTCCTTCGGAATCTGCGCCGGGAGGACACCGTCGATGACGTCGAGGAGATACACGCTGTCGTACTCGAGGCCCTTGCTGGCATGGATGGTCGAGAGGATGAACGGGCAGTCCCGCTCCGACGACTTCTCCTTCAGGACCTGTCGGAGCTTCTCGAGGCGGTCGACGAGATGGCGCGGGCTGTCCTCCTGATCCGCGAGGATGCGGAGGATGTCAAGCTTCGTGTCCTTGATCTCGCTTCGCTCCATGTACTCACGATAGCCCATGTACTCGACGATGCGATGGACCGCGCGGCCGGCGCTCTCCTTCCGCAGGTTCCGCATATGGGTCTGAATGGCGCGGACCTTTCCCTTGGTATAGGCATTGAGCCCGCCGTGTTTGAGTGCTACGTCCCAGACGGAGAGTCCCTCGAGCTGACTGATGTCTGCGATGCTCTGCGCATCCTGCTTGCGCAGATAGGTGCCGAGCTTGTAGTAGAGCTGCATGAAAAGCTCCGTGTTCAGCGGGTTCTCAGCGAGGCGAATGATGTTGCAGATGTCGAGTACGACCCGGTTCGTGAAGAAGCCGATATCGGCGTTCCGCATCTTATATGGCACGCCGTTTCGTTCGAGGAGGTCGATCAGTGGGAGCGCGCATTCGTGATCCCGGTAGAGGACCGCGATCGGAGACAAGCTTCTACGCCTGTCCGCGTGCAGCGTGTCGGTCGCCGGGCCGCCATCCGCTCTCTCCTTCACTTCGTCGGCTGCGACCGCCCGTTGTTCCTGATCCGCTGCATACGCGGCCGTACAGCCCTCCGCCACCTTCAGGAGATAGCTGTACTGGGCCTTCCGGTTCGCGAGCGGGATTTCCCGGATCTCGCGCTGCTTCGGTCGGGCGGGCTGCATGTGCTTTTCGTGGCGCAGGGTGTTCTTCTGGATGAAGCGGTCAGCGGCGCGGACGATGCTGGCATCCGAACGGAAATTCTCTTCCATCAGGAGGACCCGGGCACCGGGATGATGCTGCTCAAACTCGAGAAGCGCATCGGGATAGGCCGCACGGAAGCCGTAGATGCTCTGATCCTCGTCGCCGACCATGAAGAGGTTTTCGGTCCGGGACGCGAGGAGGGCGATGATGGCGTGCTGGATCTTCGAGGTGTCCTGGGCCTCATCGACACAGATGTACGGGTACTGCTGCTGGAAATGCTCGCGCAGCCACGGGAAGCGCTGGAGCATGGTATAGGCATAGACCATCTGGTCGTCGTAATCCATGAGCTGATGCTCCCGGAGCTCAGCATTGTACGCCTTATAGATCCGAAGAAGCTGGATCTCCGCGTCCTTTTCGAGTGCCCGGATCTCCTCCTCACCCAGCATACGGTTCTTGATGAAGGTGATGAGTGTACGGACATTCTGCAGGTCGCTCTCGGTCGGATAGCTGTGCTCGATCCGCTGGTAGATGCCGGCGAGCATCGCAGCGATGCGCTTTTCATCGGTGAGCAGCGAAAACGCGGTGCGGCCGCTCTTCCAGCTGCAGTACTGGATCACACGGGCACAGATGCCGTTGATGGTGCGGAACTCGAGGCGCCCGGCCATCTCCGCTCCGAAGCGGCATGCGAAGCGCTCCGCCATATCCTTCGTCGCCGCTACCGTATAGGTCACCGTCAGGATCCGCTCCGGTGCGATGCCCTTACAGAAAATCATGTAGCCGAGCCGTGTCACGAGCACGGTCGTTTTACCGGAGCCCGGCACCGCGAGAAGAAGCACCGGGCCCTCGACGGACTGTACGGCGCTCTCCTGCTGCTGATTTAACTGTATCGGAAATCGACTGGTGAATTCGGTCCAGGTCATCACTGAAATACCGTCCTTAAGTTCGCGAGCTCTGCCTGTGCCGCGGCATCATCGAAGTTCTGGTACGCATAGATGCCGAAGCCGCTCACCTGGCCGCTCTGCCGTGCGAGCTGCACCTCCCGGAGGAGGATGTCACTGCGGCGGAGCCACTCCGGCTTCGCATTGCCGTCCCAGCTGTTCGTACCGCACTTATAGAGCGCGAGGCCGACGTAGAGCTTCACCTTCCCGCCGGTCTTCTGGCGAAGCTTCAGCCAGCTGTCGAGGCAGGTCGCATACGCAGCATCCGACGCCACACCGCTGCCGGTCTTCTGTTCGAAATCGAAGTAGATCTGCGGGAGCACGTAGTCGATGTAGCCCGTGTGACTCATCCATGTGTCAATGTCTACGAAGTAACTCTTCTCACTTCGCAGATTCCGGAGCGGTCCCACCGGGCTCACGCCGAACACCGCAGACGGACGGACCGCATGCACGGTCTGGTACACGGCGGCGATGAGGGCCGAGACATTGGCCTTCCGCCACTCCGTGATCGACGCGTTCCCGCTGTAGAGCTGGTACTCCGGGTAATCGAAGTTCGTCGCGGCATCCTTTCCGAGATCCGGGTAGAAGTAGTCGTCGAACTGCACGCCATCGATCGCATACTTCGTGAGTACCTCGCGGATCGAAGAGACGACGAGATCACGCACCGCCGGCTGCGCCGGATTCAGGTAATAGTTCCCGTCGAAGAGCAGCACGTTCCGGTTGCCAGACGCATACCACTGCTTCACGATGGAGCCCGCCGGCACATCCGACCACTTCATCTGGTAGCCCGTCACGCGGTACGGGTTGAACCACGCATGGAAGCTGAGACCGTGCCGGTGCGCACTGTCAATCATGTACTGGAGTGCGTCGAAGCGGCCGTTTCCAGGGAGAAACTTCGATGTCGGAAGTACGGAGGACGGATAATACGCATCCGAGTGACTATGCACATGGCAGAAAATCGCATTCATGCCGTTCTTCTGGATGTCGGACATCACCTGATCTGCCGCGGCCTTGAAGCCCGCCTCATCCGTCGGCATGTTCTGCCAGTCGAGGTAGGAAAACCACGCACCGCGAAGCTCGCCGCTGTCTGCGCCCGAAGCACTGCCCGCGGAGGTGCTGCTGCCTGCGCCGGAGACATTGTCCCCCGCCGGGCTGCCCGTCCGCGTCACGCCTCGGCCCACGACGCTCGCCGCGTATGCCTCTGCACCACCGGTCCACGCGATCGCCCCGAGCATCATCACGACGCTGAGCACCATGGCTGCCAAACGTTTAAAATTCATGCTTCCTCCTCTCATCGGTCCCCGAATATGAAAAAACGCCGCAGGAGGCCCTGCGGTGTTTTCGTCTCGTGTCTTACTGAAGTGTTACCGTGCACTGGTTCAGCTCGAAGTTTGCAGCGTAGGTGTCGGCTACAGCCTTCTCTGCGGTTACCTCATCGAGGCCCTCACCCGGCTTGAAACCGGACAGTGTCAGTACACCATCCTGTACCGACATGGTATCCTGTCCCTCCGGAGCACCCGGGCCGGCCAGAACGGTCTCACCCGTATCGACCTTCTCGAAGCTGACGAGGGTCGTGCCCTCTGCGACGGTGCCCAGCTCGATCAGCTTATCAAGCAGTGCCTGCTCGTTGAGCTCCTCTACGGAATCCATCACCTGAGACATCTTGCCATTGACCATCGCATATACCATCACGGTATCTACGACCGGTGCCGTCGCATCCGGCTGACGATTCGCCGGGAGACCATTCTCTGCATTGGTCTCTACCTCTGCAGCTGCCTTCGTAACCGCAGAACCATCCGGCGCGGTCTCCGCTGCCTTTACGGTCTCCTGTGTCTGATCATCTGCCTTCTTACCACATCCTGCAACTGCCATACAGATCGTCGCTGCCAGGACAAGCATCGCCATGAGTTTCTTCATCTTTTTTCTCCTCATCATCGTCCGGTACGTGACTACGCGGATATATGCGCATATACGCAGCACCGGCGACCGATTTTATATACTCTGTAAGTAAAAAATAAAGCCCCGAAGAGCCTTTTAATCATTCGTAATATAGCAGAGCACTACTATATTTGCAAGTAATGTGCTGAAATCTTAAACATTCTGAAAAAAATTAATAGTTTATAGGAAGCGTTTCGTTTACAATGGAGCTTAACGATGCAGCTCCCGCCGGGGGCGCCGGCCACGTATGCCGATCGGTCAATGTCGTCGACCGCCCATGTTCTCGCGACGCGGATTGTGACGGTCCCGGAGGAAGCTGCAGTTATGGAGGTTTACAATGGCAGGAACACTGTATGTATGCGCGACACCGATCGGTAATCTCGATGATATGACCTTTCGCGTGGTGAAGTGCTTACAGTCCGTCGACGTGATCGCCGCGGAGGATACACGAAACTCGATCAAGCTGTTAAATCATTTCGAGATCAAAACGCCGATGACGGCGTACCATGAATTTAATAAATACGACAAGGCCCGGGCGCTGGTGCAGGATATGCTCGCCGGGAAAAACGTCGCGATCATCACGGACGCCGGCACGCCTTGCGTTTCCGATCCGGGGGAGGAGCTCGTCCGGCAGGCCGTCGAGGCCGGCATCACCGTCACCTCGCTGCCGGGACCGGTCGCAGCCGTCACCGCCCTCACCATCTCCGGGCTCCCGACCCGCCGCTTCGCCTTCGAGGCCTTCCTGCCGACGGAAAAGGCGAACAAGAAGGAGCGTCAGCGCATCCTCGAGGAGCTGCGCACCGAGACCCGCACGATGATTCTCTACGAGGCTCCACACAAGCTACGTGTCACCCTCCAGGATCTCGCGGACGTCCTCGGCCGTGAGCGCCGCATCTCCCTCTGTCGTGAGCTCACGAAGAAGCATGAGGAAGCGATCCGTACCACCCTCGGCGACGCCATCGCGCTGTATCAGGAGGAGGACCCGCTCGGCGAGTATGTGCTCGTCATCGAGGGGCGCTCTCCGGAGTCCATCACCGAGGAGGCGCAGGCGAACTGGAACGCCATGCCGCTCACGGAGCATATGCAGCACTACCTCGATCAGGGCATGAGCGAGAAGGACGCCATGAAGGCCGTCGCGAAGGACCGCGGTGTCTCGAAGCGTGATATTTATACCGAATTGAAGACGTAGCGAAAGCCACCAGAGGACGACCACTGGAAGCACAGTACTGCGAGAACGGAAGAATCTAAAATCCTACCCCTAAGAAGTACTAGGCCCTCTGCAATCACTGAGTTTTCTTGATGAAAACTCAGCGTTGCAGAGGGTGCTAAGGAAAAATTACTCCAAGTACTTCTAAGGGGTAGGATTTTGATTCTTCACGTTCTCTACGTATGGCTTTCAGTGGTCGTTCTCTGGCGTCTTCCGTTACAGTATCATCTCAAGTACGAATACCGTCACGCTGCAGGCGATGGCGGTCGGGAAGAGGCCGCCGCCGTACCAGGCGATGATCATGCCGAGCAGGAGCGAGGCGAGGCCCGCCATCGGCTGCGCGGTCGCGTCCATGATCGCCGGGAAGGTCATGACCGCCAGGGTCACGTACGGCACATAGTAGAGGAACGAGCGGATCGTCCGGTTCTTGATTTCCTTCCGGATGAGTGTCAGCGGCAGCACACGGATCAGGAACGACACGAAGAACATGATAAAGATATACACATATTTCTGATGCATCACTTCGTGGCCTCCTTTCCTGCAGTGACCGCGTTATCCACATTTTCTTCGAGCTTCTCCACTTCTGTATCCAGCGCACTCTTCATATCTGCCGCGCTGATATCGACCCCCTCACCCTGGGCCTTCTCCTCTTCATCGGAAATCGGGAAGAGAACCGCGCCGGCACCGGCGATCAGCACGGTCAGGATGATGATGCGCGTGCCATCGCTGAGCTGTGAGATCCATGGTGCACGTGCAAAGATGAAGCTGAGCAGCATGGATACCGCTACCAGCAGACGTACGATCCGATCCTTCCGCGCCGGCGGCATGATGATGGCGAGGAACATGCCGTACAGGAGTACGCCGAGCGCACTCACGACATTCGCCGGCAGGATGTTGCCGACCACGACGCCGAGGCAGGTGCCGAGGGCCCAGAAGCTGAGCGCGCACACCGCGAGTCCGTAATTATAAAATGGATTCAGCTTGCCTGGTACCGTCGCGGAGGCACCGAAGATCTCATCCGTGATCCAGAAACCAACCAGCAGTCGATGACCGAGCTTCGTATCCGCCGGCAGCTTCTGTGAGAGTGCCGCTGACATCAGAAGGTAGCGCGCATTCGTGATCGCCGTGATCACCGCCATGGTGAGGTAGGAGGCATTGCTCGCGATCACCGTGAAGCCCGCGAACTCACCTGCGGAGGCGTTGCACAGCAGGCTCGCGAGCGTCGCCTGAAACGCGTTGAGTCCTGCGTTCCGCGCCGCGATGCCGAGCGCAAACGACACTGCAAAATATCCCGCCGCGATCGGAATGCCATCGCGTAAGCCCTTTGAAAACCACTGTTTATTCATCTTCTCTTACAGGCTTCCCTGCCTGTTCTCCCTATGTAAAGTCGACAAACAGTATAACGGAGTTTCTCAGGAATGTTAAGTGGAATCTGCCATATCTGATATTTATATCACGAATTCACAAAAGGTCCCCGGAGGGCTGTCAGCATCGTGCTTCTGCAGACAGCCCTCCGGGGACCCGACTTCACGTATATAAAATTATCTGTTCAGGCAGATGCCGTCGGCTGCGAAGCTGTAGGTCGCGCCGCCGATCTGCTGTGTGCCGGTATACATGGTGCCGCAGGTCGCGCCGACCTTCGACTCGAGGTAGTACCAATGGCCGTTCCACTCGAGCCAGCCGGTGTGCATGTAGCCGTCTGGGTCGAAGTAATACCAGCTGCCGTTGATCTGGCGCCAGCCCTGGTTAAACGCTGTGCCGTTCACGATGTACTGCCAGTGGTAGGCGACACGGTTCCAGGCGCCGTCCTGGCTGCCGGTCGAGGCCGTGGTGCCGAAGCGGGCTGCGCTGCCACGAAGCTTCGTCGCGAAGTCACCCTCGACCGTCGCCTGATAGCTGGAAAGGAATGCCCACTTATCGTCGATCTCATAGTCCGAGGTGTCCGCTGTATATCCGCCGGCACGTCCCCACTCAGAGGTCGCGATGTTGTAGTACGCCGCGTCGTTCTGCTTCGGCAGGGCACGCACGGTCACCACGAGCGAGTTGTTCGCCGCGGAATTCACATACGCGCTGACATCCTTGCTTGTGTCCGTGGTCTTGCAGCGGGTGGTCTGCTTCTTTCCGTCGTTCAGCGTATAGCTGATCTTCAGCTCGTACTGGTTTGCAAACTCCGTGAGTGCATCCCACTTCGCGACGCCGTTCACGATGCCGCCGTTTGCGACGGTGAGCGTCTGATAGCCCTCATCGCCCGTCGGCAGCGCGCGCACCGCGACACCGACCTGACCGTTATAAGCATTGGCCACCGCCGACGCGATGCTATAGTGACAGTTCTTCGTCGTATGATGCGTCGTGGTTTCGTTGCCGCTCTTATTTACATAGGTCGTCACGATCTCGTATTTTCCGGCGTATGGCACCTCGGCCCAATGTGCCTCTGTGCCGTTGATCGTCACGGTCGGTGCGATCAGCTCGTAGAACGGGTACACCAGCAGGCGGCCCGTCGCCTCGGAGTTATCCACCGACACGGTATCCACATAGGTGCTGCGGATGCCGGTGCCGATGATCCGGAGGTCGTCATCGAGATCCTCGCTGTCGCTCTGGATCGTGAACTTCACGGTCGCCGGAATCGTCGGATTCGCGCTGCCCATCGCCGACCTGGCCTCTGGGGAGAAGGCCACGGTCAGCCCGTCTGCGTCGTCATCCGATACCTCGTACTCCGGGAAAAACGCCGTGCCCGCGCTGTAGCTCGGGATAGAATCCGTGTCCGCGTTGATCTCGATCGACTTGATCATCGCCAGTGCCGGCGACGCCATCAGTGCTGCGAGCGCACCGGTGATCATCAGTGTTTTCTGTATCTTTTTCATAGTGCTTCCTTTCCGCGCCATCCGCCCGCGTCCTGGGCCAATGCTTCCATCAGCCCTCGCTGCGGGGGATGCGGCGAAACCGTGTCGTTCGGGCTGCCGCACGCTGCGGATCCGCCACGCCACGGGGATCTTCTCTTCCTCTACGTTTTAGTCGTCCATGCCGAGCAGGGAACGAACCGTGTTCCAGAGCTTCACAAATACCGCCTTGATTCTGCCGAGGAGGGTCGTCGATGCATCCGGAACCTCCGCATCGAGGGTCTTCGTCGTGTCATCGTCGACGGAAATCTCATCCGAACGGCAGATGATCGCGATGGAGGTCGGCTCCTGGTTCTGATCACTCGTGAGGGAAACCTTCGTCGCCTCCGGGTCCATGTTCAGGAAGTTGTTGTCTGCTTCCTCCTCATCGAGCTTGTTATTAATCGTATCACGAAGATTGCGTCCGGTGGACTTAAAATCCTTCGTATCGTCGACGATCTTGTTCGTGTTGTCGATCGCCATGTGACCGACCTTGAAGGAGTTGTCTGCCGCTGCAGAGAAGTCAGGCTCTGCGGAGCGAAGCGTCGAGTTCAGGTTCTGAAGCGCCGTCGCCGCATCACCGGAGGTCTTCTGAATCTGGGTCAGCACATTCTCGGAATCTTCGAGGGTCTTCTGCACATCATTATAGTACGCATTCATGATGCCGATGAGCTCATCGATGTCGCTGATCACGCTGCGAAGCGTATTCAGCGTCTTCGCCGCATCGAACGCCACCGCACCACCATTGTCCATGATCTCATTGAGATCCGATGTGACGCTGTTGATGTAGTCGACCAGATTCTCAGCCGCATCACTGTCGACGAGACTGTCGGTCGCATTCAGGATATCTTCGATGGCACCGGTAAGACCATTCACATCATCTACAAGCTGCGATGCACTGGAGCCAATTGCAGTCTTATTAAGAGCCGAAGCATCCTCTTGAAGTTTTGTGAAATCCTTAAGATGATTACCGTAAGCATACTTCTCTTGATCTGTTAAGCCACTGCTTACTATTGCCTTCTGAGTTTCTGTCTGGATCAGGGCTTTAACAGCCTTTTCCTTTGCTTCCTCACCTCTCGATGATGCAGAGAGCGTTGGCGCAAGTGCTGTTGCCACATCTCCACCAGACGCTGCTGTTGCAAGTGCTGTCCCCACAGACTTTGTTATGGTTTTCGTATCGGTGATACCCATATTCTGAAGCGCAGTTGCGAGGATATAGATGGTGTTCTTCTGCGCAGTCAAGGCTGCTTCTGGTAATTCACCACTGGCCACAAGCGCCTCATACACAGCCTCGCCTAAATTCGTATTTAGGTTCGATCCGGCCTCAGTTTGCGCAGATGAAAACTCATTCTTTATTGCTTCCGTACATACTTCTTTAACCTTCGCTACATATTCTTCATTGCTTTCCTGACCGCTCTGCGCAATCTTAGCTGCTTTCTGAATCTTCTTAATACGAGTTTCGATTTCATCTGTTACTGCGGCAGATGCTGATGTGTTTGCGTTTACACCCGTTGTATGATTCTTTACATGTGAAAGTCCGGCACCGACTGCAAGTTCCGACGCACTCGCCTTGAACTCCTCCCGATTCTTAGAATCCGTCAGATTCTTGATATCGGTATTCACCTGTCCGAGCGTCGATGTCACGCCATGGATTTCATCCGACATATCCTTAATCTGCAGGTTGTCGATGCTTGTCCCGCTCATGGAGCTGCCGAGCCGCTTGAGCTTCGTGCTCAGGCTCTTCAGCTTCGCGCTCGAGTCCATGAGATCCGAGTCGAGGGTGTTCAGGTTCTGATTGACATCATAGACCATCCACTGCGCAGTCTTGAGATCGTCGTTCAGCGGGGTCAGGGTGCCGTTCAGGTCGCGGAGATCCTGGATGGCGACGTCATTGCCATCGAAGATGACCTGCGCGTTACCGTGGATCTTATTCTTGCCGGACTGCAGCTGCTCGAGGATCTGGTTTGTGATCTTCAGCTGTGCGCTGACATCGGTCACATCATCGAGGACGTTATCGAAGTCGTCGAGCATGGCGTTCGTATCATCACGGAAATCATCCTTGATGTCCTTGAGATCCTTAATCTTGTTCAGCGCACCGACGGTGCCCGGGGTCATCGCGAAGATCGCGCCGACCGACTCGAACTGATCGGTACCGAGACGAACCTGGAAGTGTCCCTCCTGGCCCGGGAGCGCAGTGAACACGATACCGGTATACTGGCCGAGGGTCATGGTCTGGCTCTCCGGTGCATCGACCGAATAGCACTTCTGGATGTCGACCGGAATCGCCACGAAGAGCATCATGTTGTCCTGCATGTACTTCGACACGCTCTTGTTCGGCGTGCAGTCGATGTCCATCTCGACGAGGCCGGACGCACCGGCGATCTTATCCGCATCGGTCACCACGCCGTTCAGCTTATAGGTGATGTCGAAGGTCCACGGTGCCTTGATCTTATCCGGCTTCAGCTCGCCCTGGAAGAAGAACTTTCCGTTCTTGTTTTTCTCGAAGGTGATGGAACCGTTCTTGATCTCCGGCTTCTGCTCATCGGTCATGTTGGTGATCTTCAGATAGTCACCGAAGTCCGTGTAGCTGCTTGTGCCGTTGAAGTTGATGCCCTTCACGACATTGGCATCACTGACGTTGCCATAGTAGTCGAGGTTCAGGTACAGGGTCTCATCGACATCTGCGGTCGCCTGTCCGGCATACGCCGTCATCGGTGCGACCAGGATATTTGTGGTAAGGCAGCTTAAAAGCACTGTGTAAGCCGCCGTTTTTTTCATCATTTTCTGGACTGAATGCTTTCTCATTGTCCTCACTCCTTCACTTTTCGCTTGATGCTTCGTGGTCACTGTTTTCAGATGCGGTTTCCTTCACTTCGTCTTTCGTGATGCTGCCGGCGGAGGTATCTCCCTTCGCGGTGGAGACATTGGCTTCGGACGCTGTGCCCTGGTCAATGCTTCCGGCGGAGGTATCTATCTTCGCGGTGGAGACATTGGCTTCGGAAGTGGCTGTGCCATGTCCACCGAGGAGCTCCTTCACCCGCTGGTGACGGGCACGGCGGCGTTCGCGGAGACCGAGGATCGTTTCATTGATCGCGGCTCTACGGCGTGCACGCTTGGTGGCAGCCGGCACGGTGATGAAGCGGTCGGCCAGCTGCAGGAGGCACGGCATCAGGAGGGTAACGAAGGTCACGGAGAAAATCGCGCCTCGTCCTACGAGATGGCCTACCTGGCTGATCGCCGGGATGGACGACATGAAGCTGATGACATAACCGCAGACGATCAGGATGACACCCGATGTCAGGATGGACGGGAAGCTGAGCTGCGTCGCACGGATCGCAGCCTTCCGCTTATCCGGCTCGACGGCACGGGTCTGCAGGTAGTTCTCGGTCGACGAAATCGCATAGTCGATGGTGGATCCGAGCTGTACGCAGGAGACCACGGCGTAGGCGATGAAGATGAGCTCCCGGCCGGC
Organism: Oribacterium sp. P9; assembly: GCF_046365365.1. Lineage (NCBI taxonomy): Bacteria > Bacillati > Bacillota > Clostridia > Lachnospirales > Lachnospiraceae > Oribacterium > Oribacterium sp. P9. The sequence goes on from NZ_JBKEIS010000005.1 coordinate 111,049, forward strand.
GAAGTACGGGAACGCCATGTTCACGTAAATCGCCATCATGATCGGAATCATCGCGATGATCGGCATCACGACCGAGTGGAACGAGATCGCGACGACGATGAAAATACAGATCATCGCGAGACCGTTGACGAGGTTATAATCCGGGATCAGGACGGTTTCCATATCCTGGGTCGTCGGGGTGTTACCGGTGATGTACGCCTCGCCCGGGTAGTAGCTCTTGATGATGTCGGAGACCTCATCCGAGTACTTGAAGGCGGTCGTGGATTCCGGTTTCGTTCTTATATAGATGAGCAGTCGCGCATAGCCGTCCTTATGGAAAAGCTCGGTCACAGAGCTCGGAAGGAAGCTCTCCGGAAGTCCCTCCGGAAGGTAAGCCTCCATGCCGGTTACATTCTTCACGTATGGAAGATCTTCCAGTTTATCGCAGAGCTCCTTCTCCTTCAGCCGATCGGTATCCGGGAAGATCGCGACGAGCAGATTGCTTCGACCGAACTCCTCGTCGATCGCCGCGGAGTTTTCATACATCGAGGTTCCAGGTCCGGCACCCGTCGCATCCGGGCCGTACATGAACTTGTTCATGCCCTGTGCGAAGTAGATCGGACCGGCCACCACGAGGGCAGCCACCAGGATGATCGGGCTTAATTTATTGACCGCGATACTGAAGCGGTGAAACTTCGGCAGGAACGGCTTGTGCTTCATGCGGTCGATACGGTCAGACCAGCTGAGCAGCAGGGACGGCATCAGGAAGATGACCATCAGAAGGGAACAGATGATACCCTTCGCCATCGCGATACCCATGTCCCAGCCGATGCTGAATCGCATGAAGACGAGGACGATGAAGCCGAAGAAGGTGGTCAGTGAGGAGGCCAGGATGGTCGTGATGGTACTCATGAGGCCCTGCTTCAGCGCAGCGACCTTTTCGAGGCCCTGCTCACGCTGTCGCTCATATGCATGGAGCAGGAAAACCGCGTAGTCCATCGAGGTGGCGAGCTGCAGGATATCCGAGATGTTGTTCGTGATATACGAGATCTCGCCGAGAAAGATGTTCGTTCCTTTATTCAGTACGATGGCACAGCCGATGATCGTCAGGAAGAGAACCGGTTCGAACCAGGAGGTCGTCGTAAAGAGGAGGATGATGAAGATCAGGACGACGACGATGCCCATGACCTGCTGCATCTCTTTCTTTACGTTTTCCTCGATGAACTTATTCGTCGGCGACATGCCGACGAGGTAGCCGCGGTCACCGATCAGATCATCGATTTCCTGGATGGCCTTGTGCGTTCGCTTCGAGGTATCGCCCTCTTCGAAGGTGATATCCATGACGGCGTTGTTATCCTTATAGTAGTCATCGATATCATCGTAGTTGATGAACTCGGAGGAGCCATAGACCTGCGTCGTCAGGTCACACCAGATGACCTGGTCGACACCATCGATAGCCTCGATTTCATTCTTATACTGCTTCGCCTCATAGAGAGTGACATCCTTCAGCATCAGTCGTCCGGTACCCGGATAGCCGAAGACATCGCGCATCTTATTGATGGCGATCTTCGAATCCACATCATTCGGAAGGTACTTCGTCAGATCGTAATTGACCGAAACGAGTGGATAACATAAACCGAAGAAAACCACCAGCAGAATGATGAGATTTCGGATGCCCTTGTTATGATCGACGATGAAGTCGGCGAGATTTCCGTGCTTATACTCCTGCTTCCTCGCTTTTTTCGCTTCCCTCTTCTTTTTGTGGGCTTCGATGGCTTCATCCTCCGGAAGGTGGATTTCATTTCGTGCCTGCTTTACAGACGCTTCTCTGGCCGTATCCTGCGTTTTCTTCTTGAATAAGCTCATGTTGCTCTCTCCTGCACTGTCTTTTCGATGAAAAAACAAGTTTTAGTATGTCCCGCCACTGAATCCACGACATTTTGCGTTTTAATTGATACGAGTTCTTTATTAACCTGCGTTTCATTTATTGACACATGTCTATTTCTGTGGTACTGTCCATTATATAGACGAGCGTGCAAATTATCAATGGTCAATTTTGGCCACTTGGTTTATAAATAAACATTTTCATAATATGTGTCTAACACGTGTGAAAAACCACGAAATTTATATATTCAGGCTGTTAATGGCCTTTGGAGGGTATGGATATGGGAAGTTCTATAAAAGAAAATGATACGATGGATCGTCGTATCCGAAAGACCAGAGCCGCACTAAAGGGTGCACTGGCGAATCTGATGCTGGTGAAGCAGGTGAAGGATATCTCGGTACGAGAGCTCACCGATCTCGCAGATGTCAATCGTGGCACCTTCTATCTGCACTATAAGGATGTCTTCGATCTCCTGGAGAAGACCGAGGATGATATCCTGGAGGAGTTTAAGGAAACGCTGAACGAATTTGACGAGAAGAGTGTTTCAGATGACGCGACCCGCTTCTTCGAGAGTGTCTATACGCTCTGCATGAAAAACGGCGATTTCATCCGCATCCTGATCGGCGAAAACGGAGATATCCGTTTCCTGAACAGTCTGAAGGAGCTGGTCCGTGAGAAGTGCCTGAATGAGTGGTCCTTCATCACGAAGAAGCAGCGCCCGGAGCAGTTCGACAGCTACTATGCCTTCATCGTCGGCGGACTGATCAGTCTGCTGCAGTACTGGTTCTCGAGCAACATGAAGGAGACCCCACACGAGCTCGCCATCATCACCGGCGATATGCTGAGCGGCGGACTCTCGATGAAGTCGAAATAAAATATGAATGCTGGATACGTAACCATTCAGGCAGTGGGGAACCTGGAGGAGGCGGTACTGCCTGAACGGTTGCAGAGCGTATAAAAAAACAGGGCGCACATGACGCCCTGTTTTTGTGTTTCGGTTTGGATTTATGCTTCCGGCTGCTCTGTCTGCTGTGCCTTCTGTGCCTCCTCGTACTCGAGCAGTACATCATTGAGGTCGGCCGTCAGCATATCACAGTCGATGCCGTGCACCATGCAGGCCTCTTCCAGTGACTCCATCATGGATGACGGGCAGTACACACAGCCCATGCCGTTCTGCATCAGAAATGGAGCGATCATCTCATTCATCTGAAGCAGATCGCCGATGCGCATATCCTTCGTAATCGTCATAATTGTGTTCTCCTCTTTCATGGCTGCGTTCCGCAGCCTGTCTATGTTTCTATCCTCAGATGCTTCTCAGCTTCTGCAGGGCATTTTCCTTCAGGAAGAGCTCATAGTGCTCACTGAAATATGCCTCATATAGCTCATTCTCCTTCAGCTTGCTTCCATACTCCGAGAGGAGATTAGACGCACGGTTGAGTGCATTGGCCCCACCCTTTCCGGCATGAAGAACGAGATAGAAGTGATGGTCCTGCGGGTCCTTATACAGGGTATTCGGACCATCATAGATGTCACCGATGGCAGTCGCTGCATCGATGACACGATCCAGGGACTGGAAGGCGTAGATGCGATAAACATCCGTATCGTCATCGTGGCGATCCGCATCTGCTTCCGCATGTCCGTCCGGTCCACTCGTCGCGGCGTTTCCACCATCCAGTGTATTCGCCTGCTGCGATGCCTTATCCTTCATTTCCTGAAGAAGTCCATGTGCACCCTCGAGAATTTCACTTGCGAGCTGAGAGATCCAGCCGCTCTGACTGCCGGCGGCAGCCGCTGTAAATTTCGAAAAGCGTGTGTCGAGCTCTTCCGGATCATCTACTTTTGAAATCACGAGCTGAATCGAACCGCCCTGAAGCGGTACGGCCTCGATCATCAGAGGTCCGCTGTCGGCGGTGAAGCCGACCTCGTTCTGCGCTTTCTGCATCATCTCCGTGAACAGTCGCTTCGCGGCTTCTGACCCATAGGTCATATCCCGGAGATTGATGTTACGAGAGCTCAGATCCAGGCTCGTCAGTGTGCATCTGATGGAGTTGTCATCAATTCGTTCAATTTTCATAATGGCGCCTCCTTCGCTACCGGAAGAACTCCGGTATTTATATTCAGATTATAGTAACTGAAAGCGGTATAAAATGCAAATCTCTACATGAGATTTTATAAAACTTTTACGTGCAACCGCAGATTTCCGTCTGATTCTGGTGAAATCTGCAGAAGCCGCACGTTCTTACATCCTCATCCTGCGTCTGATCAGTGATTGTCGCGATCGAGGGCAGCGTTTACAAATCGTGTATACTCTGCCTGCCATCCGAGGATGACGGTACCGATCGGACCGTTACGCTGCTTCGCGATGATGACCTCCGCCTCATGCGGATGCTCCGTATCTTTATTATAGTACTCATCACGATACAGGAACATCACGATATCGGCATCCTGCTCGATCGCACCGGACTCTCGCAGGTCGGACAGCATCGGACGATGATCCGGACGCTGCTCTACCGCTCGCGACAGCTGGGAAAGGGCGATAACCGGACACTTCATCTCTCGTGCAACCGCCTTCAGGGAACGGGAGATCTCCGAGATCTCCTGCTGACGGCTCTCGCCGCCACGTCCGCCACCGGACATGAGCTGGAGGTAGTCGATGATGACGAGGTCGAGTCCCTTTTCGAGCTTCTGCTTACGGCACTTGGAGCGGAGCTCTCCGACCGTAATACCCGGTGTATCATCGATGGTGATATTTGCATCTGCGACACGGTCGACGGCATTGATCAGCTCGCCCCAGTCCTCATCCGTGAGGGAACCCTTACGGAGCTTATCTGCATCGACGAGCGACTCCATCGAGAGCATACGGTTGACGAGCTGCTCCCGGCTCATTTCGAGTGAGAAGATCATACATGGCTTCTTCTGCCGTACGCCGACATTATCGAGGATATTCAGGACGAAGGCGGTCTTACCCATGGACGGACGAGCCGCTACGAGGATGAGATCCGAGCGCTGAAGCCCTGCGGTCTTATAGTCGAGCGCTTTGAAGCCCGTCGGGATACCGGTGATCTGTCCACCGTTCTGTGCGGCTTCCTGGATGTTCTCGAGCACCTTCATCGCGACGGTTGCGATATCCTCACTGTCGCCGGTGTTTCTGGTTTCCAGGAGCTTGAAGATCCGCTGCTCCGTCTCATTCAGGATCGTATCCGCGGACTCCGTGCCGCTGTAACACATATTTGCGATATCTTCGTTCGTCCGGATGAGCGTACGGAGAATCGACTTCTCCTTCACGATGGTGCAGTAGGATTTTACATTGGCACTCGTCGGCACCGACATGACGATATCACGGATCACCGCGATGTCGTATACCTCCGGCGGGATGTTGCTCGTCGCCTTCAGCTTCTCGGACAGCGTCACGAGGTCGACCGGCTGATCCTTCTGATAGAGCTGGGTCATCGCGTCGAACATGAGACTATACTGCTTCTGATAGAAGTCCTCCGGGCGGAGCATCTCTGCGGCAGTGGAGACCGCATCCTTATCCCGGAGCATGGCGCCGATGACACTCTGTTCGGCTTCCTGACTGTGGGGAACGACCCTGGTCAGAATGTTTTCATTATTCTCTGCCATACTACTCCTGTGTGATTCTGTGTAAACCTACCGTATCGGATGTTCCTGCAGGAGCTCCCTGCAGAACATCGATATGGGATATGTCACGCTTATTCGCTGATCACAGAAACTTGAAGAACCGCCGTGACATCCTTATGAAGCTTGACGTTTACACGATAACCGCCCAGATTCTTCATCGGTACATCGCAGGAAAGCTTCTTCTTATCGACCTCGATGCCGGCCTGCTTCTTCAGCGCTTCCTGTACTTCCTTCGTGGAAACAGAACCGAAGGTCCGTCCGTCCTTACTGGACTTGATCGGGATCGTAACCTTTACCGCCTCGATCTTCTCCCTCAGCTCCTGTGCCTCCTGAAGCTTCTCGGCTGCGATCTTCGCATCGTTCTGCTTCTGAAGCTTCAGTGTGTTGAGATTCTTATTATCTGCGAGGACACCTGTCTTCGACGGAAGAATAAAGTTCCGTCCGTAGCCCTCGGATACCTCTACGATTTCACCCTTTTTACCCAGTGACTTTACATCCTTTAATAAAATAACCTTCATTATGAAGCCTCTCCTTCCTTAATCATCTCGTCGATGGCCTGCTTGATCGTGGCGATCGCCTCTGGCAAGCTGCCCTCGCGAAGCTGCGCCCCGGCGATCGTGCGATGTCCGCCGCCGCCGAGCTTTTCCATCAGTACCTGTACATTCATCTCATCGATGGAGCGTGCAGATACATAGATGATATCATTATACAGTGTCAGTACGATGCTGGCCTTGATTCCGCGGATGTTCAGCAGCTCATTCGCAGCCTGTGCACACACGACCGTCGGACTCTCGAGTCCCTTCGGTTCGATCGTACTGAAGGCGTACGCATCGCGGTAGATCTCCGCACTGGAGATGGCCGCTGCCTTCGCCTGATAATCCTTGAAGTTCTCACGGAAGATCTTCCGGATACGTGTGATATCCGCACCACAGCGGCGGAGATAGGCCGCCGCCTCGAAGGTTCGTACGCCGGTCTGCACCGTGAACTCCTGTGAATCGATGACGATACCGCCATACATCGCATCCGCCTCCGGTCCCTTGACCTTGATTCCGTCGGCGATGTACTGCATCATCTCGGCGATCATCTCGCAGGCACTCGACGCATACGGCTCACAGTAGCTGAGCACCGCGCCCTGAATCGTCTCACTGCTCTGACGATGGTGATCGAAGACCACGATCGTCTTACATGCCCGGAGCAGATCCGGTTCGTCGATGATGGATGGACGGTTACAGTCGACCACCACGAGCACGGTACTGTTATCCACCATCTGCAGCGCCTGCGCACCGGTGATGAACATATCCTCCGGATAGTCAGCGCTCTGCAGGAAGCGCTCCTTCAGCGGCAGAATCGGTGCCGTCACCGTATTTTCGACGATGTAGCAGCGCTTTCCGAGTTCCGTCACCATCCGATATACACCGGCGGACGCACCGAGGCAGTCCACATCGCTGTTCGCATGGCCCATGACGAGCACGCGGTCCCGTGTTTCCAGGAGCTCCTGGAAGGCCTGTGCCTTCACACGCGCCTTCACTCGGGTTGCCTTCTCCTGCGTCTGCGTCTTCCCACCGAAGTAGGTCAGATTTTCGTTTGACTTCACGACCGCCTGATCGCCACCACGACCGAGTGCCATATCGATGGAGGTATGTGCATACTCATAGTTCTTCTGATAGGAGTCGGCACCATAACCGATACCGATACTCAGTGTGACGGCCATTTCATTGCCGATGTTTACATTTTTCACCTCTTCGAGAATCGAGAAGCGATCCTGAAGCATACGATCGAAATACTGCTCCTTCAGGATAAAAACATATTTATCCTTCTCCAGTTTATAGATCAGTCCATTCACCGACGAGATATAGTGGCTGATCTTTCGATCGATCAGCGCTGTCAGCAGTGAACGTCGAACCTCCTCGATCTGTTCGCGGACCTCATCGTAATTATCGATGTAAACGAGACCGATGACGATATGCTCCTGATTGAGCTGCGTCCGAAGTACCGTTTCTTCCGTTTCATCCCGAAGGTAAACCGCGATGGTTTTCTGATCCGGCGCATACAGCGATGGCGCACTGCCATCCTCTGTCGTAACCGCTGTCCTCATCAGATCGACGAGATATTTTCGATCCTGATAATCCGAGTGGATCTCCAGGATAACGTCATCCTCCTCCAGCATCTCCTTATGGATATTCGGAAACATCTGCAGGATATTCCGGGCATCCGGACGATTCCCGGCGATTTCACGAAAGCTGCGGTTCGCCCACAGGACATTGCCACGCTCATCGACCATACAGTATGGCGTCGGCATCTCATCGAAGATGGTCGTATGCACCTCACAGGCGCCGATCGCGTAAGCCTGCAGTGCGCCCTGCAGCTTCGACTGACGTGTAAAGTACAGCAGCAGCGCAAAAGCAGTGGCGATGAGAATAAAGGGCAGCAGGATCAATGCGCCACGCGGTTCCGTCAGCCAGAGAACGATATCGCCGAGCAGCAGGATGGCGATGATAACAATTGGCCAGGCCAGATATATATCGATGACACTTTGTGTTTTTTTCTTCATCATAAGCTCTCCCTGAAACGAAGGCATAGCAATTCGAATACGATTATAGCATAAACCGGTATACGAAAAAAGCTGTACCGGAAAACTCCGGTACAGCCTCGTCTTCTTTTCAGTCAGGCTGAAATTAATCTACCTGGTATGGAAGAAGTGCTACGTGTCTTGCTCTCTTAACTGCAAGGGTGATCGCTCTCTGGTGCTTAGCGCAGGTTCCAGTGATTCTTCTAGGAAGAATCTTACCTCTCTCAGAGATGTACTTTCTTAATGTAGCAACGTCCTTATAATCGATAGGCTTAGCCTTCTCGCTGCAGAATACGCAAACCTTACGTCTGCTGCGGAAGCCGCCGGCTCTTCTAGGTCTAGCTGGCTTATCTGACTTCTGAAATGCCATGGTTAATCCTCCTTGTAAAATGTCACAAGGGCATGTCCTCACCTTAATTAAATGGGAGACCCTCGTCCTCTACCCCATCAGGTATATTCATAAAACCATCACCGATCGCAGCACTGCTCTGCTGGCCGCCATGTGACTGCTGTCCATAGCTGCGGTTTGCGGAATAGTTTCCGCCATTTCCAGCCGATGCGTTCTTGCTCTCTGCAAACTCCTGATTCTCTACGACGACATCCGTGGTGTAGACCTTCTGGCCTTCCTTGTTCGTGTAGCTTCCGGTCTGGATTCTACCCTCAACCACGATTTTGGTGCCTTGACGCAGGTACTTCTCAGCGAACTCTGCAGAACGTCCGAATGCTACGCATCCGATAAAGTCTGCGGTCTGCTGATCCTGGCTGGCGCCATCCTGTGAGCGGCGCATACGACGATCCACTGCAAGCGTATATCTTGCGATCGCCATCTGGCTCTCACTCTGTGCGTATCTGATATCCGGATCTCTGGTTAATCTACCCATGAGGATAACTTTGTTCATTGTTTTTCTCGCTTTCCGCTTGCTTATTCAGCTTTCTCTTCTGCAGGAGCAGCTTCCTCAGCTACTGGTGCTTCAGTCTCAGCTTCTGGCTTAACAACAAGATATCTGATAACTGGTTCCATAATACGAAGCTGGCTCTCGAGCTCGTTCGGAGTCTCGGAATCACCTGTGAATGGGATAAAATAGTAGAAGCCTTCCTTCATATGCTGAATCTCATATGCAAGTCTCTTCTTGCCCCACTCCTGGATGTTCTCTCCGACAGCGCCACCGAAACGAGTAACATACTCCTTAATCTTCTCGATTGCAGCTGCTCTTTCATCATCTTCGAGCTTCGCACTCAGAACAACACATAACTCATATTTGTTCATCTGCTTTTACCTCCTTTTGGTCTCTGGCTTCCGCTCCTGGGCGGAAACAAGGAATTTAGTCATACGATATTGCATCTTAACAGAAAACAAAGTTGTTTGCAAGCTATTTTGATTGAAATTTGCAACTTATTTTTTTCGGATTTTCCGTGCTTTTTTCTGCTTCTGCACGTCCTCCGATAGATGATTCTATCCTTTTATACAGTATCATCTATCATCTGCCGCTTCATTCCGGCGTACGGATGTGCCGGATCATCCCGTCCACCTTCGCCCTCGGAAGCATCAGAAGATGCCCACATCCAGCACAGCGAAGACGGATATCGGCCCCCACACGGAGGACGATCCAGTCATCTGATCCGCAGGGATGCTTTTTTTTCGCACTGATGATATCTCCGACATGGATTTCTGTCATACACACCTCTTTCTATGCCACGTTCAACGATCCGATCAGACAGTGTACCATCCGATCATCGCTTATGCCCGTCGTGGATCATCCGATCTTACGATAAAATCGTTCCACTGCATACTTTTATACAGCTTCTGCGATATAGATCCGCTGCTGCCGAAGCCAGTGGATCGCCTGCGCCCGGTCGGTCTCCTCCGGGAGACCACTGAACGAAAGGAAATCCGGCAGCGAGAGGATCCTCGCCATGATGACCGGGTGCGCCGGAAGCCCGGAATCGGACAGTTCATCTGCCTCCGCCGCCATCGCCTGCTGCGCCTGCACACGACGTACATAATCTTCGTTTTCTTCTATATATACGTCATACGCCTGCTGCACCGCCGCATAGTCCGTGGCCTTCGTGGTCTGAAAGTCACATACTGTATGGAAGTCGAAGGGCTGATAGATGGCTTCATCGACGGGGAGGAGGAAGCAGAACGGGATATGCGCTTCCTCCATCAGCTGGAAGCTGCGGCGAAGAAGTGCTGCCATACAGCCCTGATGGCGTGCCTCCGGTGCTGTCGCCACCGCATAGATATAGTATACACGGGCTCGCGTGCCTTTTTTTGTACGCATCACAAATGGATTCAGATGCGCCATCGCGACCAGCTGTCCATCCTTCCACATCGCAAGGATGATGTTGTCGCTGCAGCGATCCTGATAGTACCAGTCGAGAAAGCGTGCACTGTCCTCCGGAAATACCCGCTCATACAGTGCGCGTGTCCCTGCTTTTTCTTCGCGTGTTCGTAACACTCTGATTTCTGTCATACGATGTCTGCTCTTTTCTGATGCTCTGCATCGCTGTCTGGTTCTGCTGTATCGATGTGCATCCATGCACTGCACGGAGCAACACCGAAACTGCCGTCCCTCGTACTCATCCTTCGGATGCGGTATGTTCGTACTGATCGATCTCCGCCTCATACCGGTCGGTGATTTCCGCCTGCCAGCCAGTGAAATCCGTCTGGAGGAGCATGTATTTCCGTGCATATCCGCACGGATTGTAGCTTTCCTTCGCGCGCCGCAGTCCTTCGAGTCCCAGATCGTCCTCCCGGTTGACGAGCGCAGCCTCCGGAAATTCATGGATGAGAAACTGCTGATTGATGATCTGATAGATGCCCGGAATGTCTGCATTGCCCTTCTCGACACTGATGCAGGCCATATTCTCACGAGGGTTTAAGGCGCCCATGGAAAAGGCCTCCAGCTTTCCATCGATGAAGATGCCACCGATGTGGTAGTCCGGGAGAGAGAACTCCGACTGAAGCACCTGGTGAATTCCCTTCACCTCGTACTCCAGTGATGCTTCGGCTTCCTCATCCCCGGAGTGTTTCGCATACCACTGATCGAGAAATCCCCAGATCGTCAGCTTATCTTCGGCATGAAGTGTACGATATTCCCAGCGTCCTTCATATTCCCGGCAGAACTTGTTCACGAGATTCTTTTTCTTGTGAAACTTCTTTCCCGGCAGCGTCCGGAGCTCCTCTCCATCGTAGAGATAGTCCCGGAGATCGCGCTCCTCCTTTACGAGGAAGTGCGGATCCTCCTCGAGCTTCAGGAGCTGCACAGCCTCTTCATCTGCGAGATAGATCTTCAGCGGCTTCTTCAGCACCTCATTAAAGTACTGACGAAGGAGATCGAAGTAGTATGGCAGATCCGTCTCGCTGCAGTATGGCATCGCGGAGAAGTACTCATCGCCGTTTTTCATCTGTACGAGTACCGCCCTCTCATCGACGATGGCCGTCTTTACATCATAGTACTCGCTCCATAAAAATGTATCCAGCACACCGCTGTCACAGGTCTTATTCGGACGCATCGCGTAAAATGGGGCCATACGCGCTGCCTCCTTCGGATTCGCCCTGTTAAAATGTATATCCATAAAACCTCCTGTTTTTCATAGTAATCGCTTACAGTATATACATTCCCTCCCCGAAATAAAAACTTAACTTTTTCTAAAGTGTGCTCGGGGTGGCGATTTTCTCAGCATCCGGGCACGCTGCGATGGCCGTTTCATCGGGCAGCATTTCTTCCTCACCTCCTTCTTCTGGTGTTTTCTGTAACACATCCGTTTCCTGCGACGCATTCGTCTCCTGTGCCTCGATCGTCATCATCGCAGCTCCCGCCATCACCTCCTCGGCACAGATATCTTCGTACAGCTGCGCGCTCATCGCTGCCGCTTTTCCGCCTAGAAAGGACATCATCGGGCTTTCTTTTCGTTTCGTCTTAGGAAGTCCGCTTTCTTCCGATCGACATGGTCCGTTCAGCTCCGCCCCTACACCGAGCTCTGTCAGCTTCCATCCGACGAAGGCATAGCGTTCTGCTGTCGCCCCGGCGGATGCCCGCCCGCTTCTGCGCCCGGATGAAGTGCTTTCCCGGAGCTCCGGCAGTGACAGATACGTGAGGTTCTCTGTCAGCGTCTGATACGAGGTGCTCCCCGCCGACGGCACTGCGGCTTCCTCTGTCGGGTCATGCAGTGCATAGCGGATCTGATAGTAGAGATCCTGGTAGCGCAGTCGAAGCAGGCGCTCCATCATCTGCTCCCTTCGTTCGGGATGGTCCCGGTGTACGGCATAGGCCCCGAGGTAGATATCATGAAGCAGAAACTCGTCCGGCAGCCCGCTGAAGATATACTGCTCTCCGAGCGCCTCTTCCTGCTTATAATACAGATAGATTTCCGGCGGATCCGGCACGATGAAGCGGATCGGCTGACAGTTCTTTTCGTCCTCGATTCGAAACTCCCGGTTATTGATGAAGACCGTCTCGAAGCTTCCACTCGTGCTGTAATCCGTATACTCCTCCGAATCGATGCGGATACTCGAGCCCGCCCGCTGGATCTTCGTATTCAGAAAACCATCGTGCTGACCAGATAGACCGATGGCCTCCTCCATGGTTTCAAAAAAATCATGATATTCCGCATGTGGATTCTCCGCGAAGTTAAGCTTGATTTCCGGGATACGGATCAGCAGCTTATCCCGGGGGATACCCGACGCAGCGCTCTCGCCCGCCGGTCGCAGACTCTTCACTTGAACATTTCCTGTGATTTCCACTTCGACGGTATTGTCATCCGCATCCATATGAACGATGTAGGCACGGCTCTGTCCACCGGACATCGTATCGAAGCAGATGTCTGCCCGCGCGCAGAAGCTGACGCTGAGTGACAGTGCGATCGACAGCATCGGCAGTCGCAGCGCTCTAGCTTCCATGGCTCACCTCCCGGATCCTGAGTCCGCGCGCCGTCGGCAGACGGTAGTACACCACGGCATAATTCTCACCCAGGATGCACTCCTGCTCCGCCACCGTCGCGATACAGCGATAGCAGGTCGTTCCGAATCGAAGCGCCTCCGGCTCGAAGCAGTTCTGCGCTGCACTCGCCGTGCCGATATCCACATAGCCCGCCCCGTCGATGCTTTTCTGCCAGCGGTAGCTGCTGTATCCCCGTGGCTCAGTCAATGCAGTCTCACCGGCACCCGCCCGGTACAGGTAGCGGATCCCGCTGACCGGATCCGTGAGCGTCAATCCGCCTGCACTTCGTCCGGCCGGAAATCCGAAATGCCGGATGTAGTCCTCCTGTGACATCCCTTTATCCTCCAGTATATGCTTCGTGATGCCCCGGTCATTCCAGAGCCCATCGAGCTGATAGCGATGATTCGCCGCATGATAGGAGAAGCTGATGGCCTGCACCTCTCCTGTCGCCGGGATGAAGCACTCCTCCACGCCCAGCGGAAGCACCTCCGCCGGCTGAAACGGTGCACCGACATCCCCGACATCCTGCCAGAACAGCACATCCTGCTCCGCCGCCAGTGCGCGTAACAGACTGCCCTCCAGCAGTGCCCATACGCTGAGGACAAGCAGTGCCCGGAAAAAGCGTGTGTTCGCTTTTCCACGGTGGCTGCATCTGCACCTGATCATATCGCCTCCTTGCTTACGGAAATATCCGCACTCACTTCCTTCCCATCGAAATAATCGTACGCCTTCGCCTGAATCCCCTGTGATGCCAGCGTGATTTCATATACAGGGGAACGCACCACCCCGGCCTCTGCCACGAGCTCATAGCGCACATACTGCGGGATGTTTCGCTGTAGTGTCAGCAGCTTCGCTGCATCGAAGCTGCTCCACTGCATCTGACTTCCAGGCGTTCCTGCGCCCTCCATACCAACGGCACGATACCAGCGGATCTCCTCGATCGGGTGTGAGCCCGCCTCGACCAGCTCCGACAGAAGCACACTTCGACTGCGTGTCGGGATCTGCAGCTCGCCACCCGTCAGGTCGAGAACGCCGGTGACCGGCCCATGCGTAAAGCCGGATGTCCCATCCGCACTGGTCGCTGCACGAAGCAGCAGCTTTCCCTTCAGCGCGAGGACGCCTTCCGGCAGTGCTTCTGCACCAGGGAAGGACAGAACATAGTCCAGCACCAGACGTTCACCTGCATCGAGGCGAAGAACCGCATTCGTGCCTGCTGCCGTCCCACTGTTTCCGCCTGTACCAGACGACGCTGTGCCCGTCGTTCGTTCGAGTCGTACGCGACGTTCCTTCTCCTCTGTTCCATTGACATAGAGCACGTGCTGATCGCTGAGATAGACCGGAACACTGCTCTCATTTCGTATCTGAAACTGTACCGTCAGTCGGCTGTCCTTCTCGATTTCCTTCGGTATCGTTCCGTACGATGGTTTCGAAACCGTAAGTCCCATCGATGCGGCGGCGGCCCGTATGCTCGCCTGCTGCTGATCCGTAAAATACGCTCCAGCCCCACAGAGCAACACGAGCATCAGAAAGATGAGTGTGAGGAGAAGGTTGAGCCTCCGTCTCATGATGCCTTCTTAGACTCATTGGCGACGATCAGCCCCTGGATATAGGCGAAGTTTGTGGCTGCACCATCCTGCTCCAGATTTTCCTTCTGGATCGCATAGATTTCTGCGCCGACATCACATTTTCCACCGGCGAAGCTGTTATCGGCACTCGGACTCAGCCGCAGCGTGAGATTCACCGGGATACCATTCGCCTGACTGTCCAGAACACCATGACCGACGATGAACTTTGCGACCTTACTGTCCTTCGACAGCGAGAGAAACTTGAGCGAATTCGCCTTCGAAAGCTCTGCCAGCGGGATGTCATTGACCGTACCGCCGCCGGCAACGCTCCCGGCTTCATCCTGCAGCATTTTGATTTCCTCCGGCGTCAGCGGTTTTCCGGTCATCTGAATGAACCACTCCACCGGATCCGACATCGGGATACTGGAGGTCAGTGTCACCTCAGAAAAAACGATGGCATCCTTCGAGCCGACTTCCTTTTTGATCGTATAGACGAGATCCCGGGTATCACCCGGCACCATATTCGCGACCAGATCGTCCGAAAACTTCGTCTTATCGACGGTGATACCGAGCTTCGCAGCGGTCGCCGACACCTTGATATCCTTCTTATCTGTGAAAAATGCATAGGCACCCGCCAGGACCGAAATCGCTGTCACCGCCATCACACCCGCCATCAGTATTCGTTTTTTCATGTTCATCTCCTTTTCTTTTTTCATTCGTGTTCTGTACGCCACCCGGTCGGTGCTCAGAAGAGAATATATTCCACCGTGCCGAGGATGTCCGCCTCCTGCACCCGTCCCGGATCTGCGTGTTCATTATGATCACCCTTTGTGATATAGCCACCCTCGTCTTTCCCTATCAGTCGATGGGTGACATATGTATCCATGCCGAAACCAGTCGCACGAAACAGGATGATATCATCCGGTTCCGGGGCACCCGTCCGCTCCCTGACGATAAGAATGTCACCAGAGGTATATGTGGGCTCCATGGATTCGGAGAGTACCACGACCGGCTTCCATCCGAAGAGGAAAAACGGCGTTCCATACCGCCGCTCCCGATAGGATGAAAGCATGGCATAGACCGCAATCACCATGAGAAACAGCGTGAGTATGCCGGATATCCATCCGAAGAACGTGTTCAGCTTTCGTTTGAGACCTCCTTTTGTTTTTTTACACGCTCTGTTCTGTCGATGCATATGCACTGTCCTCCTGGTTTTCTGACTGTGTGGCCCGATACAGGAGCCAGCACTTCATGATGATAAGGATCAGTAAGAGGACGAAGAGGAAGAGACAGATGACAAGCAGCACCTTCTCCCGCTGTGTCGGCCCGATATACAGTGTCACCGGATCCTGTATCGTCCCGCTTCCACCCTCTGTACTGATCTGTACGCTTGCGTGCTTCGGGCTTACATCCCGGATACGAAGCGCCAGCCTGGCGTTTCCGCCATCGTTCGTTGTGCCGTTTTTCTTCTCATTTTCCGTTTTTCCCACGCTTTTCGCTGCAGAAAAATCCCGCTCCGCTCCGGCGCCTGCTGCCTTCCTTCTCGTCTCCGGCAGTTCCTTCTTCGTACATTTCCTTTCTTCCAGGGAAGGCTTCGATATCCCCGACACATCGGGCGTCGAATCGATCCCGGACAGTTCCGCCGGATGTTTCTCAGCAGCTCCATACGGTCTGGAGGCGGTTTCCACCAGATCCTCCGGATGCGCATAGATGCGGTCGATCCACTCCATGAGCTGATCCATCAGTGTTCCCGGCGGATCCTCTGCGTGAAGACCATGCGTTTTTCCGTCATAGCCCTCGCCGCGAATCGAGGTTCCACCGTGTCCACCACCACCTGTCTGGCTTCCTCCGGAAGGACGGCCATCACTTGCGTTTTCCACGTCCTGTGTTCCGGCGCCGGATGACGGCGGTGGTTTCATCGTTTCTTCTGGTTCTGCTGTTCCCGGCGGCTTCTGTGTCTCCGTCGGTGTTTCCGTTTCCGGTGGTTTTTCCGTCTCTTCCGGCGGTCGCTCCTTAAGTGGAGCATCCGTTCCGGAGAAACAGATCGACAGCGTCAGCGTATTCCCGGCCACCGCGTTCGTCGCCTCCTTTCGTAAGTGGAGTCGAAGCGCCAGCTGTTGTTCACACCCCGCAGGGTGTGTGAGGATCTGCTCGAAGCTGTCCGTCCTGGAAAGCGAAGCGACCGTTCCATGAAGGAAGGCTTTTTCCCCATCCAGGAGGCTCAGCTCGAGCTCCTCTGCCAGTGCCTCCGACCCGGTAAATGTCACGGATTCTACCATGTACGCAAGGCACCTGTCTGTATGGTTTTGTACGAGAAGGATGTGTTCTGAGAGATCTCCCGGCAGAAGTTCATCCACACTGGAGAGATCAAGTTGAAACTGGAATTTTTCAGAATCGGCAACAGCCGTCGCCGCTGCCGGAAAAGAAAAAAGCACGAGAAACAAGGAAGTAAGCGTTAAAAGCTTCTTGATATTTCTCATGCTCAAAGACTAGCACAGTATGTGATTTTTGAAAATGTCTGAAAACGGACTATAATCTGAAAACAGACTATAAAATATCACGGTTTCAAGCCGTAAATCTGCATTATTTCATCCGAATAAATTTTTTTCTGACGGTACACGATCAGCGGTTTTTCCACCGTCAGCTGGCTTTTTCCACCCTTCACCGCCTCGATCAGCACCATGTTCGGTTCACTCTCGAGATACGGATACACGAGACGCATCCGCTTCGGCTCGAGATGCTCTGCACGAAGCGCGCAGAAGATATCCGCGAGCCGATTCGGCCGATGGACCATAAACAGCCGGCCATTCGATTTCAGCGTAAAGGCCGCTGCCGCACACACATCCTCGAGGGTACACAGGACCTCATGTCGTGAGATGAGCTTCCGGTCGTTCTGGTTTCGAAGGCCGGACTTCATGTATGGTGGATTTACCGTCACGATGTTCATACTCGAGTCATAGCCCATCGATCGGATATCCCGGAGATCCCCTAAGCGCATCGTCATCCGCTGCTCCTGGTGATTCAGCGCCACCGAGCGCTCCGCCATCGACTGTACACTCGGCTGCACCTCCAGACCGATCAGCTCCTTACACTCCGTTTTCGCCGCAATAAGAAGCGGGACGATCCCCGTCCCGCTGCATAGATCCAGCAATCTGGTTTCTGACGTCACGGCCGGCACGGCGAAGTTCGCCAGCAACACGGCATCCATACCGAAGCAGAAGCCCTCACTGTCCTGTATGATTCTGTAGCCATTACACTGTAAATCGTCGATTCGCTCTGCCATACACCTTACGCATCCTGTCCCTGCACGATGTCCACACCCAGCTTTTCCACCTGCTCTACGATCTCGACCACATCCGGCTGAGCCGCCTTCTTCTGCGGATCACCGCCCTTCGGACCATGTGCACGCTCATGTCCACCGCTCGCCGCATGCTCACCGCGACCGCTACGACCTTCCTTTTTTCCACCCGAAGCACTTCCCTGCGCGTTCTGTGCACGGTTGCCCTTCTGCTCCGGCTTCTTCTTATCGCCATTCGGACGCTTCCGCGGCTTGAACTTAAGCTCGGAAACCTTATACTCCCGGAGCTCCTTCTCATCTTCCTTTTCGAGACTGACGACGACCTTTACCTTTTGGCTGAGCACAGAGATGCTGCTGACCTCGCCTCGAAGACCATCCGGTGTAGTAACTGTATCACCGACGGACGGAAGACGTGCATTCAGGAACTCGTAGACATCCTCCTCGTTCTTAAGGCAGCACATCAGACGTCCACAGACACCGGAGATATTCGTCGGGTTCAGGCTGAGCCCCTGCTCCTTCGCCATGCGGATCGACACCGGCGCAAAATCGGACAGAAAGGTATGACAGCAGAGCGGGCGACCGCAGATACCATAGCCTCCCAGCATCTTCGTCTCATCACGTACGCCCACCTGTCGAAGCTCGATCCGCGTACGGAAGATCGCCGCGAGATCCTTCACGAGAGAGCGGAAATCCACACGACCATCCGCCGTAAAGTAAAACAGTACCTTACTGCTGTCGAAGGTATACTCTACATCGATCAGCTTCATCTCGAGATTATGCTTACGAATCTTCTCCTGACAGACCTTATAGGCCTCCTTCTCCTTCGCTTCGTTGTCGAGGTGGCGCTGATCATCCTCAGCGTTCGCCTTACGGATCACTTCCTTCAGCGGCTGTACGATTTTCGCATCCTCCGTCTCACGGTTTCCCATCACGACGAAACCATACTCGATACCACGTGCCGTTTCCACGATGGCATGCTCTCCGCGGGTGAAGTGGATATCCTTCGGATCGAAATAGTATATCTTCCCGGCAGTTCTGAATCTAACTCCAATTACTTCTGTCATATATTCCTCATTTTATCGCATTTTATATACTGGTATCCCTGAGCCGGAGCAGAAAATTCTCCAGCATCAGATCCCGGTTCACATTAAACGTCTGATCCCGAAGCATGCGCTCCAGATCATCCGTGGCCTGACCGAGTTTTTCGTAGCTCATCGCGGAGGCCATACGTATGATGACATTGACGGAGTCCTGTGCATACAGAAGCTCCATCTGCGACGTGCTTTTATAGCATAGCACATCCCGTAAAATAATTTCAAGAAAGCCAAGCAGGCTTCCCTGCGGCACCTTCCAGTCCTTACTCACATGTGTACAGAAATCGAGAATTTCGCGACCTGTGCGGAAGCGAATCTCGGACAGAAGCTTCACCGTTTCCTGCGCCCACTCCTCCGTGATCATCTCCGCATAACGCTCCCGGACATCCCGTTCGCCCGCCTTGATTTCGATGACACGCGACAGTATCGTCGGCAGAAACGCATCTGCGTTCGCCGCAAGCAGCATGATCACAACATACTCCGGCGGCTCCTCGAGGGTCTTCAGAATCGCATTCTGTGCCGGCGGATTCATCATCTCCGCATGCTCGATAAGATAGACCTTATAGGCCGCCTCATACGGACGCACGGCGACCGTATCCGTCACGTGGTCACGGATATTGTCGACCGAGATGATCGTCGGATGCTCCTCCGGCTTATTCGGCACGATTTCAAGCATATCCGGATGCTCATGGTTCTGCACCCGCTTCCGGACGCTGTCCGCCCACTCCTCACAGCTCGCATACCCACGCTGCTGATAAATCGGCATCGCGCCTGTATCCACCGATGACGGATCCCGGCTGAGCAGCTGCACTGTAAATTCCATCGCAGCCGACTTCAGAAGCTCCATATCCTCGCCCTCGATCAGATAGGCATTGTATATTTGATTTTCCGGTATTTTAATTGCTTTCATTGATACAGTTCTTTTTTATCCGTGGTCACTCCGCGCATGCCCCTGCACGCCTTCTGCCTCCGATTCCACCCACAGGCGCTCTTCCGGTTTCAGCCTCTCACATCCCGTTCGATCTCTTCGATGCAGTCATCGAGATCCAGATTCAGGTACCGTCGGTCAATGCCGGCGGCCGCAAGCTTCTCCTCGGAAAAATCCACACGGTCCGCCTCGAAACGGCGCTGCATCTCCGCAAGCTTCGGTGTCGCCTCCTTCATCTCTCGAGCCCGCGCACGCGCCCGTCGGATCTCATCCGGCACCTCGATATAGATCGGGAAAACATGTCCGGCACCGAAATAATCCCGGGTACTGACATAGCTCTGGAGCACACCGATCATCAGGTAATCCTGTCCCGCCCGGAGCACGATCTGTCCATCATCGACCGTCGCATAGCGCCATGGACCATAGACCGTCTGGTAGGTCCGTTCCTCGATGATCCGACCTGTCTGCTCAAACTGATCCATCCTCTGATCCGTCACAAAATGATACTCGACACCCTCGCGCTCACCCTCACGAATCGGACGCGTCGTATACGGCGTGACCTCCTTCCAGTCCGGATGAAGCGCCTTCAGCCGCTTATAGATCGTATCCTTTCCGCTTGCTGACTTTCCAAACAAATAATAGATCATCTCATCCTCCGACCGGACCGCCCTCGCTGATGATCGCACCATCCTTCTGCACCGTCTCCGGACTTTCCTTGACGGTATCCGGGCCGACGACCGGACCGTTACTGACCTCTCCCTGACGGTCACCTCCAGGCACAGGGCCTTCGATGTCCGTATCCTTTCGAGACGGCAGCTCCTCTACCTTATCCGTGGACTTCGATTCCTTCGTCTCTCTGCTTTCGTCTTCCGCCGTGCTTTCCTTCTTCGACTCTGCTTCAGAGGACTTTACACTCTCCTCGATGGAGGCTTCGACGGACTCGATCTTCTTTTCGATCTCCTCATCCTCGGCACCGGTCGCTGCCGTTTCCGCCGGCTGCTGCGCACTTTCTGTCACCTGGATCTGAGCGCTCGTTTCGACCTCAGCACTCTTCTTCGTGTCGATGCTGACCACAGTCGCTGTTTCACTCTCCTGTGTTGCTGCCGCGGTCACCCGAAGATCTGGAAGCGTAAAGCCACTCACATTTTTAAATACGAAAAACGCCACCAGGATCGCGATGATCAGCATCGACACCGCAAAAAGAATCTTAAACAGATCCCCGACCAGCGTCGCCTCCTTTCGCTTCTTTCGTTTCGTACTCCGCTTTCTATAATCACTCATTTCACATGACTCCCAAACTTATTTGTACACGATCTGATCGCCATCCCGCAGACGCACCGAGACCTCACCGAAAACCAGTGTACCCTCGCTTCCATCCTGCTCGACGATCTCCAGCGTTCCGTCCGGGCGGATGCCGGTGGCTCTGGCCGGCCGCTGTGTCTTTCCATCGATGACCATGATGTCATGTCCCGGCACCATGTTATGATCGATGTATTCCTGTGCCAGTGTCTTCTCCGGTGCGAGCGCATAGAACTCCCGAATCAGCTCCGCTGCGATGCGGTTACGATCCACGATTTTTCCCTCGGAACGCTTTCCGAGAATCGATCCGGCCTTCTCGCGGATATCCTCCGGGAAGCCCTCCTCCGGTTCATAAAGATTGATGCCGATGCCGACGATGACGAATTCCATGCGGCCGGACTCCATGCTGGTCTGTCCCTCCGAGAGAATACCACAGACCTTGTGGCCCTCATAATACAGGTCATTGACCCACTTGATGGAAAGCTCGACTCCGCAGACCTTGCGGACCGCACGATAAACTGCGACGGCAGACTGCGCGGTCAGCATCAGATTATCCATAACGGTACCCTCCGGACGAAGCAGCATGCTGATATAAAGACCGGTTCCTTTCGGTGAGAAGAAACTGCGCCCGAGTCTTCCCTTGCCGCCGGTCTGATAATCGGAAATCACCGTTGTCCCTTCCGGCACGTGCTCTGAAACCGCCAGCTTCTTCAGCACATCATTCGTACTCGTAATCTCCTGAAATACCGAAACCGGATACGCATGCTCCAGATAACGGGAGATGGCCTGTTCTGACAGCACATCACTTTCCAGTGAAAGCATGTATCCCTTATTTTTTACAGCCTCGATTTCATAGCCATCCTCCTTCAGCTGATTTACCGCCTTCCAGACCGCCGTTCGAGAGCAGTGAAGCTCCTGTGCGATTTCCTCACCGGAGATATAGTGTCCCTTGTTTTCTTCAAATAATCGGATCAATGTTTCCTTAACCGTCATGTCAGCCTCCACCAGATCTCAAGTTTACTATTCTGACCCGTAAATAATAACAAAAATCCATATTGAATACAAGAAAGGAGGCCGTACCAATACCGACCCCCTTTCTTACGATTTTCTACAGATTTTTACGCTACCTGCTCCCTCATGCCAGTGATACCCACTGGAAATTAATCGAGGATGAGCACGCATCGACATATTCTCGTTTAAAAAATCCCCCATCTTTCCGATGAAGCATCTGGTCCCAGTTTTCAGCCGGGCACTCTTCTCCATTAAACAGGATCTGAAAGCCCTTCTCACGAAGTCTCTGAAGGCCTTCAAGAAATCTCACGTTCATCTGGTAATCCATACTGCTCCTCTCCTGCCGGAGATACACATCAGACCAATCCCAGATCGTCTGTATGCACCACCGAACATCATGAACACATTGTTTTTTCGTTCTGAATCGCCAAAACATTTAAAATAGTCAGGATGATTCGAAAAGAGGGGGATCTGCGACCGCAGAGGCACCACTAAACCTTCGCAGATCGCAATCCGTAGACGTCTCGCTCTCCAAACAACATCTGCCGGATGTTCCGAGGATTGTACTTTCTCGTGAACAATTGCATTATACCGTATAAATTTCATTCTGCATATAGTCTACATGTAGACTATAGTCCGCAAAACGACTATGGTCTGTTTTCAGACTATACCTTATGTAGTATGTATTTCCATCCTGAATCGTTTTCATATTATATATGTTGAGAATTATCTTCGACCGATAATTTTAAAATTTTTTCTGACACCTGGATTTCTGCTCATTATATATGCGAGATATGTTCGAAACATATACTTCTGATTCACATATTCCGAATCTTTTTTTATTTCCGGGCACAAAAAAAGTCCCAGGATACTTCCCAGGACCTGATGACGCCAACGAGATTCGAACTCGTGATACCACCGTGAAAGGGTGGTGTCTTAACCGCTTGACCATGGCGCCAAAGAGAGGCGAGAGTCGGATTCGAACCGGCGCTCAGGGTGTTGCAGACCCATGCCTTACCACTTGGCTATCTCGCCATAAAATACATTCTTAAAAAACAAATAGGGTTAAGACAAGCATCGATGTCTTAATCCCACTGTCCAGAAGCTCCTCCAGTTGGACTCGAACCAACGACACCGCGGTTAACAGCCGCGTGCTCTACCGACTGAGCTATGAAGGAATAATAACAAGAATATCTGCAAAATCTTTCATTCTAAAGAAAGATTTTAAAACATCAAACCTACCAGCACATCTACTGTCGTAGATGCCGCATACTCGTGATTGTGGAAGTAAACCTTCACGCTTCACTCGTCTTGCGCACATTGGATAAGCCCTCGACCTATTA
>NZ_JBKEIS010000048.1:0-1056 GCF_046365365.1 Oribacterium sp. P9
GCTTTCTTTGATGGAACCGAATAACGGTATCCTGCTTCTCCGAGGTCATCTGCAACAACAGAAATCGTATTTTTAATAAAAGTGTATTTCTGTTTGTTTAATTCGATTGCCTGTTTGCAGCACTCCTCAAGCGCCCTGTTACTGTACTTCTTTGTGAAGTTCAGAATCCCGATGCACATACGGTAGGTCTGGACTTCATAGGTCCTGGACTTGAGGATGGTTCGGATAACTGTCTCGGTGTTCTTTCCGATAAGCTGAGCTTTCTGAATGAAGTATGGGCCATTCCACTGGGTGAATCCTTTGTAA
The DNA here is from genome assembly GCF_046365365.1 of Oribacterium sp. P9. Taxonomy (NCBI): domain Bacteria; kingdom Bacillati; phylum Bacillota; class Clostridia; order Lachnospirales; family Lachnospiraceae; genus Oribacterium; species Oribacterium sp. P9. The sequence goes on from NZ_JBKEIS010000048.1 coordinate 307, forward strand.
TTATCCGGCAAGTGCTCTGGATTCGTAGACCACTGTCCCTTCCGAGTTGCTCTTGGCCATTCACAAAGAAATTCTCCAGCAAGCGAGTAAATGCGGACGACAGTGGCGGATGCCTTAATAGATACTTTCTTGTGCAAATGCGCCTTATCCACGCTATAATAAGCGTTGTCAAAGCGGACGTGGAAGTCACTTGACACAGTTGCCGTTCTTCTTTCCATGTACTCGTAATGCGTGGAAGGGAGCGGCATTAATTCAAGTTTCTCCTCTTCCCAATAGTAGTATCGATTGTGTTCTTTCTTCTTGAACGGCTCTTTGTTCAGCGTCTCCAGTTCCTTCCAGAGATCCTGGTTAAACTGTTCCAGCGAGAAATACTGGCGTTCTTCAAGTTTGTGGAAGAATCCTTTTTCCAGAATTCCAACAGCGTTTTCTACGGAGCTTTTGAACTTCGGCTTGCGAACCTTGGCTGGCAGAATAACGGTACCATAGTGATCAGCCCAGTCAGCATAATCCTTATTCAGCTCCGGCTCGATCCAGTCCTGATTGACAATAACGGCCTGCTTACAGTTATCGCAGACTACTAAGGCCGGAACGCCGCCAAAGTAATCCAGTGCGTGATTATTCACGTCGATCCACTGTGGCTCTTTGGTGGATAGCATTCCTTCTGCATAAATGTACTGAGAGTACGGAAGGATCGCTACGAAGACAACGATGGTCATGATTTCTCCGGTAACAGGATCTACCATGGTGAAG
>NZ_JBKEIS010000049.1:0-931 GCF_046365365.1 Oribacterium sp. P9
GCTCGCCTTGTCCCTCCCGGAGAAAATCGCCACGCGCAGCGGCATGCCGGAGTCGTCGGAGAGGAGCTGCGCCAACATGTTATAGCGCCCGTCGCTCATCCTCAGACCTAGGTTGACCTCGAACGTCTCGGGATTGAGCTTACGCCCTTGGCCGCGTAGTACATGAGAAGCTGGCCGAATGAGAGGTCCTGCCGTTCCGCCGGCTGGTTTTCAAGGGTGGGAACGCCGTGGGAGATGACGCCGAACAAGGCGGCCTCGCGTTGGGGATACCTACGGAGGTTTTCCTTGCTTGACCCGATGCGGATGAACCGGTTCCCGTTGAACGCGGTCGGGGCGGTGCGGGCGCAGCCTATTCTGAGGACCACGATCCGCTTCCCGCCAACCTCGCCTTCGAAGAAGTCGAAATCAACGCTCGGTTCTAGCTGCCGTGCGAGGTAATGCTTCAACGGCTCGTGGCTGACTTCGCAGTCGGGATCGAAGTCGGTTCCAACCAGCTCATGTCCCTCGTCATCGCTTACTCCCCACACGAAGTAGCCGTGGTCGCGCCCCAGCATAGCGGCGCTGTTGGATATGGCGGAGATGTACTCTCCGAGCTGGGCGGGCTGCAGCCAGTTTTCCTTGAATTCGAACCATTCCTTTTCAAAGCTGAAGCTTCGGAGTTCGTTCACCAGGGATGTCAGATCCACTTTATCACCTCATTTATCACCTCATGCATTCTAACATTGGGGTGATAAATGAGGTGATAATTTTACGTCAAATGGAAAGAAGACTAGATAATTGCCGATTCAATAGAGGATAATTCCCCCGTTGCGGAAGCGCTGCTTCGAATATTGTCGCCAACTTTAGACTTTACAGTCGGCAGTATCCAGCAAGTACCTATGAAATATGAATCTAGACGCGAAAGTGCGGTGCAACATTTGGCGACTGAATG
>NZ_JBKEIS010000050.1:0-843 GCF_046365365.1 Oribacterium sp. P9
AACCGGGGGAACTGAAACATCTAAGTACCCCGAGGAAAGGAAATCAACGGAGACTCCGGGAGTAGCGGCGAGCGAAACCGGACCAGAGCCCAAACCCGCGCACGTGCAAGCGACAGGGCGTTGCTGCGCGGGGGTTGCGGGGCGAGCCATCCCGAGAGCCTGCTCTCTCGGGCGGAGTCGCAAAGCCACACGGAAGCGGAACGGCATGGGAAGGCCGGCCGCAGCGGGTGAGAGCCCCGTACGCGGATCCGTGTGGCCTCCGAGGCGCGTCCCCGAGTAGGGCCGGGCACGTGAAACCCGGTCCGAAGCAGGGGGGACCACCCTCCAAGGCTGAGCACTCTCCCATGACCGATAGCGAACCAGTACCGTGAGGGAAAGGTGAAAAGCACCCCGAGAGGGGAGTGAAAGAGCACCTGAAACCGTGCGCCCCCAAGCAGCCGGAGCACCCTTCGCGGTGTGACGGCGTGCCTTTTGTAGAATGAGCCAGCGAGTTGCGTCCGGCGGCGAGGTTCAGCTCAGAAGCGAGCCGCAGCGAAGGCGAGTCATTAAGACGGGGATCAAGTCGCCGGGCGCAGACGCGAAGCCGGGTGAGCTATCCATGGGCAGGCTGAAGCAGGGGTAAGACCCTGTGGAGGGCCGAACCCACTTCGGTTGAAAACGGAGGGGATGACCCGTGGATAGGGGTGAAAGGCCAATCAAACCCGGAGATATCTCGTTCTCCCCGAAATAGCTTTAGGGCTAGCCGCGGCCGTTAGCCGCCGCCGGTAGAGCACTGGACCGCCGAGGGGGCCTCGCAGCCTACCGAAGCGGACCAAACTCCGAACGGCGGCGGCCGAGAGGCCG
>NZ_JBKEIS010000006.1:0-128285 GCF_046365365.1 Oribacterium sp. P9
GTGGGCGGCCTTCACGAGACGCTCCACGATCGGAATCATCTGGGCCGGTCCGAGCGAGCAGTTAGAACTCCGCGTTGTCGAAGAACATCTGCGTGGTCAGGAAGTCGACACCCGCGTCGACCTTGCGCTTCAGATTCCGAATGTCGTCATCCTTGTGGGCGCACTCGACATGGCCGTCCGGATAGCAGGCACCGCCGATGCAGAAGTCGCCCTGGGACTTGATGTCCGCGACGAGCTCACTCGCATAGTGGTAGTCGTCGTATGGCGTGCCGCCCTCCGGGATGTCACCGCGCAGCGCCATGACGTTCTCGAAGCCGTATTCCTTAAACTTCTGAATCATTTCGTGCACGTGTGCCTTCGTGGAGGACACACAGGTGAGATGTGGCAGCACCTCGACCCCGTACTTGTCCCGGATGTTCTTCGCGATGTTCAGCGTAAACTCGGAGGTTCCGCCGCCCGCACCATAGGTCACGGACATAAAGCTCGGGTGGAGTGCCGCTACGCCCTCCGTCGCCGCCTGCACGGAATCATACTTCTCGATCTTCTTCGGTGGGAACACCTCGAAGGAAAGTGTGATCTGATCCTGGTTTAAAATATCGATAATCTTCATATAGTAAAACCTCGTCGTGTATAGATATAATGTGAAAATATCTTACTTATTTTAATGGGGAATGAATCAAAAGTATAATACGTAAAATTTAGGCGCCGTTATAGATGGAGGTTATAAGGCGGACTGTTCCTACATCGTTGCCTGTTCTTTTATGATTTCAAACGGTAAAAAAAGATCATAAAACATTTAAATTAATATTTTGCAAAATTACTTCAAAAATGCAAATTAAAAGCTTTAAATTTGCGGTTTTGCTGGTATGATAGAGGGGAAAGAGCAACATGGGTAAGAGCAAGGGGTAAATGTGACATGCTTATTCAATTTACGATCGAAAATCACCGGTCTATCAAAAACAGCGCGGTTATCAGCTTCACTGCTTCAAAAGATACATCCTTCAGAGAAAATCTGCTGCATCCGGATAAGAAGAAAACGCTTCTTCCGGCGATTGCCATTTATGGAGCAAATGCAGCAGGAAAAAGTAATGTTCTTCATGCGATGAAAACGATGAAAAATATGATCGTCGGGGATGCCGCGAAGCTATTAAAGGGACAGAAGCTGCCGTGGGAGCCATTCGGTGGGAACGCAAATCCGACCGCATTCGAAACAGTATTTATGTATCATGGTGTGCGTTACGCCTATGGTTTTTCCTTCGACGAAAACCGGATTCACACAGAGTATCTGTACTACTGGCCGAACGGGCGGGAAGCCATGATCTTTTCCCGAGATCATGGTGTCTATGAGTTTCGTGAGAATGTCAATGAGCAGACGGCATTAAGCAATCGCACACCGGATAACAAGCTTTATCTCGTGTCTTCAAATGACTGGAATCTTCCACAGACGGAAAATGCCTATATGTGGTTTTTTGAAAAACTGACTTTTCTGATGGAGGAAGAGCCGGCAAGATCAGAAACGGTGGAACAGATTTTAAGCAGTGATACGAAGAAAATGCGTATTTTAAAGGAACTGATGTTGGCAGACCTCGGTATCTCGGATGTCAGCATTAAAAGCATATCCGGGCATGCACCCGTGATTACGACGACGCATCGAATTATTCATGAGGATGGAAGCGTCGAGTATTTCCAGCTTCGGATGGATCAGGAGTCGGCAGGCACGCAACGCTTTTTCGCACGCATCGGTGGCTGGCTCCAGGCGCTGGATCAGGGTGCGCTCTTACTGGTGGATGAGATCGAAGACAGTCTGCACCCGCTTTTGACGAAGAGATTTATCGAGATGATACAGGATCAGCATGTGAACGTAAATGGGGCACAGCTTCTGTTCACAACCCATGATGCAATGCTTCTGGATCTCAAATTTTTCCGTAGAGATCAGATATGGTTTGCCGAAAAGGATGATAAGACCTGCGCGACCGAGCTGTATTCGCTGGCCTCCTTCTCTCCGCGAAAGGGAGAAGATGTGCGAAAAGGATATCTCCGGGGACGATTCGGTGCGGTGCCTTTTATAGGAGGTGATGATGGCGGCGAAATTCAGAAAAGAGTATAACCCGAATAAAGTAGCACGACGTAAACGAAGACCGATCATTTATATCATATGTGAAGGAAAGGAAACAGAGACACTGTATTTCAGGCACTTTCGTTCCAGGAACTGTCTTGTGGATGTCATACCGATATCGTCGAAGCATAGGGCGGCAGAGCATCTGGTGAAGCATGCACAGGCGTTGATTTCTCAATCCGATTACTATCCTGAAGATGGAGATCAGTTGTGGTGTGTGTTTGACTGCGATGACAATAAAAATCAGGAGCTTCATCAGGCAGTGGATTATGCAGAAAAACAGGGTTACAGGATCGCTTACTCCAATCCATGCTTTGAATACTGGTACCTGCTTCGTTTCGAAAAAAGAAATGGCTATTTGAAAGATTGCGATACGGTCATCAGCCTTTTAAAAGGCAAGGGATATCTGGATAATTATGAGAAAAACGGAGATGTATTCAGACTTTTACAAATACATCAGGAGGAAGCGATTGAACGGGCAAAAGAACGTGTGGAGTACCTGCGTAAAGAGCATATCGAAATAGTTCATAGAGATAGTAACCCGGTGACGACGGTCTATGAGTTGGTTGAGTTTTTGAATAGCAAAAGATCTATATAGAGGGGAAGCGCATATGCCAAATAGTAAACCCGTTTCTGAAAGTGGTTGTGGCAGTAAAGATTATGACCGAGCGCAGGCCACTCTTCGCCTGATGAAGGAACTATCGGTAGGACAGAAATCAGGCGAAGAGAATGGATGGCTCTCGCTTGAAGAGATTGGAGAAATATAGGAGGACTCACGCAGAAGAGCTGCCGCATGGTCATGCGAACAGCTCTTTTATAAATGTGACTTATTTCCGGAAGTAGCGGCGAATGTCGGCGACCTGGTACAGGGAGCCGAAGCAGATGGTGATCGGCTGTCTGTTCATATGGAGTTCGTCAATGCTATCGTCCGCAATCGCTATCTCGCTCCGCACGGTGTCGTCACCGGTGCAGCAAGTGCCCCTGGAATCGCCTGCGATTTCTATCGCGCGCTGTACGGCGGCGGTGACGGAGTCGGCGGTTTCGACCGGGCCGTCGAAGTACGCGCGGATCTCGGATTTCAACTGTTCCGGCCGGAGAGCGCGGTGTGCGTCTGGGAGCTCGGTGATGAAGCAGGCAGCGTACGGGGCGATGAGGCGGAGCATGGTATGGTAGTCCTTATCCTTCATGACGCCCATGACGAAGTTGATTTTCTGGTCCGGGAAGTAAGCGCGGATCGTGTCAACGAGGGCTTCAACGCCGTTCGGGTTGTGTGCACCATCGACGATGAGAAGCGGTTCCCGCGAGAGGACCTCGAAGCGGCCTGGCCAGGTAGCCTGGGCGAGACCGGTGCGGATGGCATCCTCAGAGATGCCGAAGCCACGGTGGATCAGACAGTTGATGATGTCGAGCACAGCCATCGCGTTTTCCATCTGGTAGTTTCCGAGCAGCTGGATGCGGAGATCCAAACGGTTCCGGTAGTCGAAGACCTGCCCGTCGATCGTCCGCACGCGGGCGGTGAAGGCCGTCGGATCCGTGATGACGAGGCGCGCTGCTGCCGATTTCGTGCTGGCACCATCGTGGTTTGAGTGGGTCATGTCGAAGGCACCATCGGTGGTGCCAGCTGCGCCGGATGCGCAGCACGAATCCGCTGTGTTCGCAGCGTATGTGGCTGCATCTGTGCGTGCAGCTGCGTCGCGGTTCACGTCTGCGAAGCGCTGCTGCACGACGTTCATGACGCCCGGGAGCTGGTGGTAGAGGACGCAGTCGGCACCTGGTTTCAGAATGCCGGCTTTTTCCGCGGCGACCTTCTCGACGGTGTCCCCGAGAAATTCGGTGTGGTCGAGGCCGATGTGCATGATCGCGCAGACCTCCGGAGAGGAGATGACGTTCGTTGCATCGAGGCGTCCACCCATGCCGACCTCGAGGACGACGAGCTCGCAGTGCTGCTCCTCGAACCAGCAGAAGGCCATCGCGGTGATCATCTCGAAGTCCGTCGGCTCCTCGCCGAGGGTCTCTGCGGCAGCACGTACTCGACCGGCGAGACGACGAAGATCCGCATCCGAAATCATCTGTCCATCGATGGAGAGACGCTCGTTAAACTGGTCGAGGTGCGGCGAGATATAGAGACCGGTACGGAAGCCCGCCGCCGTCAGAATCGACTGGGTCATGACGCAGGCCGAGCCCTTCCCGTTTGTGCCGGCGATGTGCACATAGCGGAGCTTCTCCTGTGGATCGCCGAGCGCGTGCATAAAATCCCGCATCCGCTCGAGCCCGATCTTCGTATGTTTCCAGTTCGCCCCGTGAAGGAGCGCGATGGCTTCATTCCAGTCCATTTTTTCTTCTTTCCTGATAATTCAATTTGTTTAGTACGTTCATGCCGGAGACCGGAGGGATGGCAACGAAAACCATACGGAGAGTCCGTGTAAAATCAAGCCGGGTCCCCTTAGTGGCACTTGGTGTTATCTCTCCCTGGAACCCTCTGTCAACGCTGCGTTTTCATAAAGAAAACGCAGTGATTGCAGAGGGCCTAGTGCCACTTAGGGTCCCCGGCTTAGAGTTTACCGGACTCGGAGTACTGTGTTTCCGTTGCCATCCCTCCGGGCGCATGGCACCGAAAGTATAGGAATCAGATATGCATTACGCGGCGAGCACCTGCTGGATATCGCGGCGGCGCAGGATGCCGGCGAGGGTGAGCACCACGGCAATCTGAATCGGTGCGGTGACCGCCGCCTGCATGACTCTCGTCGTGAGGAGGCCGGTGAAGCTGGAGCCGTAGAGGATGGAGATCCAGAGCGTGTTCATAAGAAGGCTCAGCACCAGCTGATTAAAGAGCACCGCGAAGGTCGCACGAACCGGCAGCGGAAGCGCGGCGTTCAGCACCGAGGATGCAGCGGCATCCAGTGCGCTGGCGGCAGCGCCATCTGCGTGCGGGTCGACGGCATTGGCGTCGGACACATGAAGCGGCTTCCGGTACAGCGCGAGGCCGAAGGAAATGCCCATGAGCACCTGGGTCAGCGTGAAGCCCGGGAAGTAGGAGCCGGTCGGGAACGCGATGGCACCGATCATATCGCCGAGACCACCGACGAGGGCAGCGGCTACCGGACCGTGCACGACCGCGGCGATGACGAGCGCTACGAAGCCGAAGCCGATGCGGACGTTCCATGCGCTGAAGGAACAGAATCTTGTCAGAACGATCTGGAGAGCGACAAGAACTGAAAGGGATACGATGGTTTTTGTAGTGAATTTCTGCATAAAAATACCTCCTTTGCAGCCCCTGACTACAAAGAAGGTTAGCGTCTAATCTTCACTGCAGCGGGATGCGACACCCGAACCGCGCCGGAAAACCGGCTTCGTCCTCCCGACAAACTCCCCGTTCGGAAGGCACTGTACGCTCGTGCGTCTACTCTGCGAAACATGTTGTGTTACTTACATAAAAACTATAGAACAGATTGGTGGGCGCGTAAAGTGGATATTTCAACAGCTTTCTGTTAAAATATATACTAATTTTTGTGACAGTTTGGGCAGGGGCCGGAGAGTCTGGAACTAAAGCACGAACTCTTCGTATGGCGTCGGTTCCCGGCTCTCCGGCCTCCGCCTGCCACTTCGCTTGTGTTTTATGTATAGGAGAACAAATGGCATTTCGTGATGAGCTACAGAAGGAAAAGAAGAAGCTGAGCCGCCTGAGTTTCGGCGAGAAGCTGCAGTATATTTTCGACTATTATAAGTTCTGGATTCTCGGCGTGGTGGTGCTGGTCGGGCTCGTGTGGTCGGTCGGCTCGACGATCCTCCACAACAAGCCGACGGGCTTCTATGCGATGCTGCTCAATGCCGGCGGCCAGGACCTGAGCGGTCAGGCGGATGAAGCCGCAGGGGAAGCATTCGCCGAGGCGGCAGGGCTCGATGACGAGAAGCAGAAGATTCTTGTCGACACCTCTGCGACCTTCAATCCGAACGACCAGAGTCAGTTTTCGATGGCGCAGAATGCGAAGATCGCGGCGCTCTACCAGTCGCACGAGATCGATGTGATGGTCGCGGACCCGGGCGTCTTCACCTACTACGCGCTGAACGGCTCCTTCGTCGATCTCCGCGATGTGCTGGACGACGAGACCCTCGCGGTGTATGAGGCCGCCGGGCAGGTTTACTATATCGACCAGCATGTGCAGGAGCTGCTCGACCAGACGGACTACGGCGATCTCGAGGAGATGAGCCTCGGCGCCGACGAAACCATCGCGAACAGCGACACGCTTCGAAAGCCGGACGTCTCTTCGGAAGCCGGTGCGGAGACCAGCGCGGCCGCCGCTGCGGATGCGCAGCCGGCAGTTGCCGAGGAAGCGTCCGGAAATCAGACAGAGGCGGAGCAGAGCAGCAGCGCCACTGCAGGCGATACTCGGCTGGCGTCTGAAGCGGATATCGAAAGCGAGGCAGGCGTAGAGCAGAGCACTGGCGCGGCAGCATCTGGAAATACGACCGCAGAGACCCTCGACGAGATGTCCGCGTTTGCGGCGAACCTCATGGGCCTCGCGACCGTGCAGCCGCGCGAGGAGTTCGTGATGCCGGACCCGGCGAAGATGCAGAAGCCGATTCCGGTCGGCATCGTCCTCACGGGTGCTCCATGGCTCGCGGAAAACGCACTGTATCAGAAAACTACGCCGATTTTCGGCTTCGCCGTAAAGTCAGAGCGACAGGACGCCGCGAAGAGCTTCCTTCAGTTCTTGGAAGCGAAGTCGTAAAAGAAGCGCAATATAACACTCAGAATATAAGGGGTGCATCAGAAACTTCATTCTGATGCGCCCCTTCAGTCGTTTTTCAGTCTTCACTATAGTAAATCCGGATGATGCCTTTATTTTTCAGACCCCGCTATTGTGCCAGCGTCCCGTTTTTCTCGAAGTATTCGAGCATAAGGTCTGTCACGTGCCCGTAGCTACGGACGCCGGACGTCTGTCCCTGCATCTTCAGGTAGGCGTCGTTCAGCTGCTCGTGCGCTTCGGCCGGCTTTCCCTCGAACTGCTGCCAGTAGGCGTTGTTGTAGAGCATGTCCTGGCGGGTGCGCGCATTGATCCGGCTATACAGCGTGGCGAAGGCGGTGCTGTCGATCCGGGCGAGTGCATTGCCCGCGTATACCCAGGCGGAGACATAGCCGGAATAGTTGAAGTAGAGATCGTCCGCGCCGATCGTCGCCAGCACGCCGATGAAGTTCGCTTCCTCCTCCTGCATGTAGCCGCGGAGGTGGGAGAGCTCGTGGCAGATGGTGAACGGGATGTCGTAGTAGGCGATATCGCGGTTGTAGTTTGCTTCGACGGTGAACGGCGAGTAGACGCCGGTGGTCTGCTGGACGCTGAGGATCCAGGTGTTGAGGATCGGCTTCGGGTACGGGTAGTGGCCCGACAGGCGGCGGTAGCGCTGGCCGAGCTTCTCCATCGCGCGCTGCCCCGTGCGTCCCGCGTGCCACAGCCAGGCGGCGGACGGCTTCGGCGTCTCCGAGGTCTGGCCAATGCAGACGCCCTCGACCTGGATGGTGGTCGCCGCTGTCTCGTCGGCAGCGGAAGGGCCGGAAGCTCCGACGGTGGTGGTCGGCGATTCAGTGGCGGAGGCCGAGGCGGTGTCGGTGTTGGAAGCTTCGGCAGTGGCGGTCGCGGATTCAGTGGTGGTGCCTGCGGCGTCCGCGCCCGCGGAGGTATGTGCGCGGAGAACGTTTGCATTGGCATCCGATGTGGTGGTCGCCGCGAGCTGCGCCTCAGTGTCGTTGATTTCCGTGACGAGGTAGTCGCAGAGCGCGATGAGGTCCGCTTCGTCGTAGACCGTGCCGTGCGCGTCGATCGTTACGCTGAGGCCGGCCTCCTCAGAGAAGCTCGTGCGGTGGTAGTTGATGCCGCAGAGGAAGACGTAGAGCACGAGCAGCGTGGACAGGATGAGGAAGAGGTGGCCGAGGAAGCGGCGCAGCGGGCGGGCGACGGCGGCGAGAAGATGCGTCTGGGCATCCTGCGATATGCGTGCAGAATGCACGCAAGCTGCGCCCACACGGAGGGCACGGCACAGCTGCTTCGCGAAATCGAAGAGCACGAAAAGAATCGTCGCGTAGAGCAGCAGCTCCACCACGGAGAAGGGCAGCAGGCCCATTACGGAGCCGATGCCGAGACTCAGCACGCGATACACGTAGTGAGAGTACGCATCCGCGAAGGTAGATGAGTGGATCGCCAGCTGATTTGCGGCGAGCGCCAGCAGATCGAGGAGCAGCACGAGCAGGTAGACACGCTGCGAGTGAGATGGTATGGCGGCACTGGTTTTGGTTTTGATGATATGAAAGTTAAACATCGAAACTTCTCCATTTAACCCTGCTTACGCAGGAACATAATATAGACGTTACTGTTTAAACACAGATAAGTCAAGGCTGGCATGGCTGCCGTCCGCCGAGCCACGAGTGAACAGTAAGTTACTGTTCACTCGTTAACTGGATTCAGGCAGGAGCTGGATGGGCGGTCTCGGAGTACTGTGCCTCCGTTACCGCCCATCCGCAGCCCCTGACCAACGTTCCTATCCAATATGGTTTGATTATAAAAATACTGGATATGTTTTTTGACTGTAAGCATGACAGGCGGCTGCAAAATATCCACTATTAGGCGATTTCAAAAATACTTGATACGAAAAGCCTTATTTCCTAAGAGGAATCCGGACTCGCGTATCCAGCATTTAAAAAAAGATGGTTTATTGGATATTTGGCGAAAGAAACTCTTCTCTGAAGTCAGAAATACATATCTACTATTTTAAAAAGCGAGGATTATTTGATAGTACGCTTTTATGCGTATGCCTGATTTCGCAGAAAACTATCCAATAAGTGCCCTATTTGAAAATCTTGGATAGTTTAGCTCCGTACACAAAAATGATAGATGTTGCTAAAATTATCAACGATTTCGAAATCAACCGGTTATTGGATAGTGCCATCCATCTTCATCTATTTCACCCGGTTCCTAAGTGAAAATTTCCGGGTCCCTCGCCTGCCTGAACAGTAGCAGTCCCACATCTGTCAGATTATTTTAAAAAAATTGACCATTCACATGAAAAAGCGAATTCGGTATAATCAGAAAGTTGAGTGAAAATCAGTTTTCTTATAGTCGAGGAGACAATACATTATGATAAAGAAGAAATCCGTCGTCGCGGCTGCGATGGCGATGTCAATGATGGCGAGCCTCAGCACGACGGCGTATGCCGGGACGATCGCGTCGGGCGTGACGCCGATCGTGGCGAGTGCGGAGACCAGTGGCGCAAACTACAGTGCGGGGGCGACCGGTACGAGTGGCAGCGAAAGCAGCACGGGGATCGTCGAAGCGACGGGCGCACTGGAGGGCACGACGGCCAGCGCCGGCAGCACGAATCAGAGTGGTACGACGCAGGCGACGATCGGTGGTGCGGAGGCAGCGAGCTCTGAAACCCTGGCGTCGGTCAATGCATCCACGATGCAGGCGATCACGTCGGCGAGTGGGACAAGCTCGAACCAGGCGCTGGTGAGCAACAGTGCCAGCACACCGGCCGACAGTATCGGCATGACGAGCTTCGGACCGACGGTCCCTGGCGCGGTGGGCAGCACCGGCAGTCTCAATCAGCTGTTCGGTAGCGGCACATCGACCAGTGGCAGCTCCAATGTCCTGAACGCACTCAGTACCGTGCCGCTCCCGGCCGGCTACTACTGCAGCAACGTCGGCACCTATACCTACCAGGAGATGCAGGTCGACCTCAATAGCCTGAAGGCGACCTATCCGAAGATGCAGATGGATGTCCTCGGGAACACCATCGATGGTCGCCAGCTCTACCACGTGGTGGTCGGAAATCCGTCCGCTCCGCATAAGATCCTCGTGCACGGCGGCATTCACGCACGTGAGTACATCAGCTCCCAGCTCGTGATGCGGGAGATCGTGGCGCTGCTGGAGATGCAGCAGAACAACTTGCTCTACCATGGTCAGTCCGTCGCGACGCTGCTCCAGAACACCTGCATTCACTTCGTACCGATGGTGAACCCGGACGGCATCACCCTCGTACAGGGCGGTGTCGACGCGCTGAATACGCAGGCGGCGAAGACGATGGTCATGAGCATGGCCGCGCAGGATCAGGTGACGGACCTCGCCACCTACCTTCGCAAGTGGAAGAACAACATCAACGGTGTCAACCTGAATCGTAACTTCGACGCGTTCTGGCAGGAGGCGACCCCGAAGGTCGATCACCCGTCGAACATGTTCTATAAGGGCACGGGGCCGGAGAGTGAGGTTGAGTCGAAGGCGCTCGCGAACCTCTGCCGACAGCTTAGGCCGGACTACACGATCAGCTACCACACACAGGGCCGCGTGATCTACTGGTATTTCGGCGAGACCGGAAACTATAAGGCGAAGGGGCAGTATCTGGCCAATGTCGTCCATCAGAACACAGGGTATACCATCTCGAATACCTGGTCACAGACGGACGCCGCGGGCTTCAAGGACTGGGCCGTACAGAAGCTCGATATCCCATCCGTGACGATCGAGCTCGGCCGTGGCACCTCGCCGGTGGATGAGTCGCAGATCACCCAGATGTGGACCGAGAACGACGGTATCCTGCCGGATCTCCTCGTCGGCCTCGGCGCATAAAATTTAAGTTTTCATCATAGAAAAGGAGGGCGGACGCCGAAAGCGTCCGCCCTCCGTGTTTTCTTTAGCATAAGTTCAGCCGGGTGGATTTTCACCCGGCTGATTTTTTGCAGACACTTTAAGCGTCGAATATGGCCATCAGTCTACGGAATAGGGAGAAGATACAGTGTTCAGGTTCTATAGGCTGTAAAGATAAGACAATTCATATGCTCACCCCATGAGTCCTCTCCGGTCGCGAAGGACGGCGAGGATCGAGAGCGCGAGCATGATACCGACGGTGAGGACGACGGTGACCATCGCGCCGGCGATGCCGACGTGATCCGCGAGGATGCCGATGATCTGTGGGACGAGGATGCCGCCGATGGCGCTGATGCCGGTGAGGAGCGAGAGGCCCATGGTGGAGCCTTCGATGATCGGGCCGGCGGCTGCGACGGTGGTCGGGTAGATGGCACTCATGCCGAGACCGAGTACGGCGATGATGATGGCCGCCATCGTCGCGGTGTGGGTGTTCACGAGGAGCACGATCGCGACGAAATCGATGAGGGCGCTCACGAGGATGATCTGAAGCTTATTCACATTCTGGAAGAACTGCGCGGTACCCACGCGACCGGCCATCATCATGACCCAGGTGACGGATACCATCGCGGTGGCGAGCGCGCTCGTCATGACCCCAGTGTCCTTCAGGTAAGTGACGAACCAGCCGTTCACGGTGTTCTCGAAGCCGACGTACATGAACATGATGAAGGTGATGATCAGGAAGCTGCGGTTCGTGAGCAGTGCCTGAAGATTCGGCGCGCCGGCAGGCTGTCCCTGCTCAATGCATCCGGCGTCACTGCCGTCACCACCCTGCGCTGCATCGGCAGCCGGGTTCGGCATGGTGCCTTCCGGTTTCGCTGTGCTGCAGCCATCTGCGTGGTGGTCGCCTGCATTGGCCGCGGACGGCTGCGGCTCCTCGAGCATCCGGTAGTCCATGGTCCAGTAGTTCAGCGGGAAGATCGCGCCGGAGACGCAGAGGATGTACATGATGATGCGCCACGGGAAGCCGAGGGCGAGGAGCGCGGCCATGATGAAGGGACTCGCGAAGGCTCCGACAGCGAAGGTGGTGTGCAGGATGTTCAGGTACTTCGTCGAGCTGTTTGTCGCGACGTTCATCGCGAGGTTGTTGATAATCGTGACGGTGCCCTTCGTGATGCCGAGGACGAACACCAGTAGGTACATGAAGGCGACCGGCGGGTGGATCGTCAGTAGCAACATGACGATCGGCGAGAGGCTGGTGATGGCGACCACGACCACGCGATGCGAGAAGTGGCGCTTCGCGAGCGGATAGATGATGGAGGCGCAGAAATTGCCGATCGCGAGGATGCTGATCAGGCCGCCTGCGACCGCGTAGTTCAGCTGCTCCTCCTCGATGAGATGCGGCAGGATCGCACCGAAAATCGTGATGACCGCACCGCTCAGGATGTAGCCGAGGTAGAGGTGGTTCAGCACCCGCCATTTGAGTTCCTTTGTGATTTCCATATTCATAAACCTCGTTTCAAAAATTCACATTTAGAATCAGTTTAGCACACTTCCCGGAAAAAACCGAATTGCAGGCAGGCGAATGAGGAAAAAGCAGCCGGACTAAGAGTAACAGTTCTGCCTACTCAGAAAAATGTGTTAAAACTTATTGTATTGACCTGGAAAAATGTGTATAGTTCAAGTGAATAATTCAGAAAAATGTGCGTAATTCGACTTGAAAACGCAGAAAAATGTGTGAATGCTGCTTCGATAATTGCAGAAAAATGTGCTACAACAGTGTGAGATTCAGGAAGGACGGTGATTCTCATGAAACGAAATGCGATACAGACATTAATTAAATGGAAAAACAGCGAAGATCGGAAGCCGATGGTGCTGAAGGGTGCCCGACAGGTCGGAAAAACGTGGCTGATGAAATCATTTGGGCGCGATTATTATGATAATTTCGTTTATTTCAACTTTGATGAGGAAGATGAGCTGAAATCCATTTTTGAAGCAAATAAAAATCCGCAGCGGATAATCGAACTTCTCTCCATGATTGTGGGCGAAAAAATACTGCCGGGAAAAACGCTGATTATCTTCGATGAGATTCAGGAATGCCCGGAGGCGCTCAACACGTTGAAATACTTCAAAGAGAAAGCAAATGAATACCATGTGATTGCCGCCGGAAGTCTGCTCGGTACACTTCTGGCACAGCCGAAATCGTACCCTGTTGGAATGGTGAATCTGCTGGACATCTATCCATTGACTTTTGATGAATTTCTGGAGGCAAGCGACGAACGCCTATATGCTTATTATTGTAGCATCCAGAAGGGGCAGGTGATTGAAGATGTTTTCCACAACCGACTGCTGGAGGCGTATAACTATTACCTGATTATCGGCGGAATGCCAGAGTGCGTTTCTTCGTGGATCACACATAAAGATCCGGCAAAGATCACGCAGATTCAGCGCGAACTGATAGAGGTTTATGAGAACGACTTCTCCAAGCACAACGGAAAAGTCAACAGCGGCCGAATTTTGATGGTGTTCCGAAGCATTGTCTCGCAGCTTGCAAAGTCAAACGAGAAGTTCATGTACGGTGCGGTCCGGGAGGGGAGCCGTGCACGTGACTTTGAAGAAGCGATTGAGTGGCTGGTTTCTGCCGGGATGTTAAACCGTATCTACAATGTTTCCAAGGCAGAACATCCACTTGCTGCTTTTGATAAGCTGGACCAGTTTAAGCTGTTTATGTTTGATACCGGTTTGCTCAAGCATATGGCCGGTATTGACAACAGCGCTATTCTGTTGAAAACGGATTTTCAGTTCAAAGGGCCATTGACAGAAAATTACATTCTGCAACAGCTCCGTGGACAATTTGAGGTGGATCCTCGTTACTACTCGGACAAGAACAGTGAAATTGATTTTCTTATCCAGCATGGCACAGAGGTCATTCCGGTAGAGGCTAAGGGCGGCGAGGACAGATCTGCGCCGTCGTTCAAAAAGTACATTGCGGACCATCATCCTGAACACGCGCTTCGGTATTCCAGACGCGGCTATCGAAAAGACGGTGCAATTACAAATTTACCACTGTATCTGGCGCGGAAAACGAAAGAACTGCTTTGAGTGAGTTGTGGCGAATGAGGAGTAGCCTCAAACTTCCTGGGAGAGCCGGGATGGCATCTTCACCCCCCGGCTGAACTGTTACGCTCTCTGAACTGGCTCTCCGGGCCGCTTCCTGCATATCCCCTTGTATAACGGCGCCCCGATATGCTATAATTTTGGGTACTTCATTTTTAGGAGGCTATACTATGTCTATGGAAACAAGAAACGAGAACGGCGTGCTGGAGGAGAAGGCTCCAGAGTCGAAGCATTTCATCGAGCGTGAGATCGAGAAGGATCTTGCCGAGGGCGTTTATGACCACGTACATACACGATTCCCACCGGAGCCGAACGGTTATCTGCATATCGGCCATGCGAAGTCGATCATTCTGAATTCCGGAATGGCGCAGGAGTACCATGGACAGTTTAACCTCCGCTTCGATGACACGAACCCGATGAAGGAGAAGACCGAATTCGTCGAGGCCATCGAGCGTGACGTAAAGTGGCTCGGTGCCGACTTCGAGGACCGCATTTTCTTCGCGTCCGATTACTTCGATATCATGTATGAGAAGGCCCTCCTTCTGATTAAGAAGGGACTCGCCTTCGTCGATGATCTCACCGCAGAGCAGATCACCGAGTACCGTGGCGACTTCACGAACCCTGGAAAGGAGTCCCCGAACCGTAACCGTCCGATCGAAGAGAACCTTCAGCTCTTCCAGGACATGAAGGACGGCAAGTACGCAGACGGTACCCTGACCCTTCGTGCGAAGATCGACATGGCATCCCCGAACCTGAACATGCGTGACCCGATCATCTACCGTGTAGCCCACATGCATCACCACAACACCGGTGACAAGTGGTGCATCTACCCGATGTACGATTTCGCACACCCGATCGAGGACGCCGTAGAGGGCATCACGCACTCCCTCTGCACACTGGAGTTCGAGGATCATCGCCCGCTCTATGACTGGGTTGTTAAGAATTGTGATTTCCCGCACCCGCCTCGCCAGATCGAGTTCGCGAAGCTGTATCTGACCAATGTTGTCACCGGTAAGCGTTACATCAAGAAGCTGGTAGAGGATGGCGTCGTAGATGGATGGGACGATCCACGTCTCGTCACCATCGCGGCTCTTCGTCGTCGTGGCTACACACCGGAGTCCCTCCGTCAGTTCGTCACCCTGAGCGGTATCTCGAAGGCGAACTCCAGCTGTGACATCAGTCTCCTCGAGTACTGTATTCGCGAGGACCTGAAGCTGAAGGATAAGCGTATGATGGCCGTCATTGACCCGATCAAGCTGGTGATCGACAACTATCCGGAGGGCCAGACCGAGATGCTCGAGGTGCCGAATAACCTCGAGAATGAGGAACTCGGCAGCCGTCAGGTTCCGTTCTCCCGCGAGCTTTACATCGAGCGCGACGACTTCATGATCGATCCGCCGAAGAAGTATAAGCGGCTCTATGTCGACAACGAGGTCCGCCTCATGTCCGCATATTTCGTAAAGGCGACCTCCTACGAGACCGACGCCGATGGAAAGGTGACCGTCGTTCACTGCACCTATGATCCGGAAACCAAGTCGGGCTCTGGCTTCACGGGACGTAAGGTGAAGGGCACGATCCACTGGGTCAATGCTCCGACCGCAGGTCAGGTGACCGTCCGTCTGTATGAGCAGCTGATCGACGAAGAGAAGGGCAAGCTGAACGACGACGGCACCCTGAACTTCAACCCGAACTCCCTCACTGTCGTAGAGAACTGCATGGTCGAGCCGGAGCTCATGGACGTGAAGGCATACGACAGCTTCCAGTTCGTACGAAACGGCTTCTTCTGCGTCGACAGTAAGGACTCCACCGAAGGCCACCCGGTCTACAACCGCATCGTCGGCCTGAAGTCCAGCTTCAAGCTCCCGACCCAGGCCTGAGTTTATGGGGTCTGACCCCATAAACTATGACTTTAGAATTTGTTTATAAAAATTTAATGGGGTCAGACCCCCTTACGAAATTCGAACATTTGTAACCACGATGCGGGTATGTATATATCGGCGAAATCGTGGTATGATAGCAGTATCGAATTTGTAGATTCTAAGCGATACAAATGAAAAATGGACTGGTGGTGCCTGACAGCAGTATCGATTTGTAGATTCAGATACGGAAGACACCGAAATGAAGAAACGGGCTGAAAGCGGCCCGGATGGAGGATATCGTTATGGGCAAGAAAAAAGGTTTAGGTGGTCTCGTCGGATTCGCTGCACTGGTCGGCGGTGTTGCCGCCGCTGTATCCTATCTCTACAAGTATGAGAAGTTTTCCGAGGAGGTCGATCAGGACTTCACGGATGTGCTCGAGTCCGCTTCAGAGGTGAAGGACTCCGCGAAGAGATCCTACACGACCCTGAAGAACAGCCAGACGAAGGAAGATTTCAAGACCGCAGCGAAGGACATCGGTGTAGCCGCAAAGAACCTCGCCGTCGATGCGAAGAACCTTGCGGTCGACGCAAGCAAGGACGCATACAAGACCGTAAAGGAAGCCCTCGATGAGAAGCTCAGAAGCTGCGACGAGGATGATGATGTCGTCGATGAGAACGTCGAGCACATCTCGTATCCATATGTAGATGACGAGGACGCAAAGTCAGATGCCGAAGAGGTGAAGGTGGCGTCTGCGGAAAAGGCGGAGGATATCGACATCGAGCCAGAGGATGACGGCGACGTCGAGGTAGAGTTCTTCACGACGGATGCGGATGACGCAGACGCGAAGACAGAAGCGACCGGGAAGGACGCCGAGCCGAAGGCAGAGGAGCCTGCAAAGGACGCGGCTACAAAGGCCGCTGTAGATGCCGCAACCGAAGTGAAGCAGGAAGCGGAGGAAGCAGAAGCCACTGCAACCATCACAGAAGAGTAATAGAAAACGGAAAAGACAGGGCCCTCCGGGGCTTTGTCAGATCACCAGACAGCAAACGACCTGCCCCGCGAGGGACAGGTCGTTTGCCTTAGGGAGTATAGGTTAATACGGCTATGCCGTTAACCATCGGATTATTTTCCGGAGTCGCCGTAGTTTGAGAGGACGCGGGCGGATGGGTCGTTGACGGCGCATCCAGGCCAGGTCTTGTTCGGCATCCAGAAATCGGTGACCATCTGGGACTGTCCCGGATAGTACTCTTCGAAGATTTCGCGGTAGAGGAGAGACTCCTTCGTGAACGGCCTCGCGTGCGTGTATTTCTGACGCTTCTCCTCGAATTCCGCGTCGGTATACTGCTTCTCGGCGAACTCCGCGAGGTCATCCTTCATGGAGTGACCGACGGCGTCGGAGAAGGCGGCCTTCTCACGCATGAGGATGTCCTTCGGCAGGAGATGATCGGCCTCGAACGCGTGGCGAAGGAGATACTTGCCCTTATGGTAGTGGTTCAGCTTCTTCTCCGGATCGATGTGCATCACGTAGTCGACGAAGTCAATGTCTCCGAACGGTACGCGTGCCTCGAGAGAGTTTACGCTGATGCAGCGGTCGGCACGAAGCACATCGTACATGTGCAGCTCGCGGATACGCTTCTCGGCTTCCTTCTGAAATTCCTCGGCGCTCGGTGCGAAATCGGTGTACTTGTAGCCGAAAAGCTCGTCGGAGATCTCACCGGTCAGGAGTACACGGACATCAGACTGCTCGTGAATCGCCTTGCAGCAGAGATACATGCCGATGGACGCACGGATGGTGGTGATATCGTAGGTTCCGAGGGTGGCGATGACTTCCCGAAGGGCGGCCAGAACATCCTCACGGGACATGATGACCTCGTGATGGTTTGCGCCGATGTAGTCCGCGACCTCACGTGCATACTTGAGGTCGATCGCATCGACATCCATACCGATGGCGTAGGTCTCGATCGGCTTCTTCAGAAGCTTCTGAGAGATCGCACAGACGAGGGAGGAGTCGAGACCACCGGAAAGCAGGAAGCCGACCGGTGCATCCGCGTCGAGACGCTTCTTCACACCCTCGACGAGAAGATCGTGGATGTTGTGGGCGATCTCCTCGAGATCGTCGTGCGTGTTGTATTTGTGCACCACGGACAGATCGTGATAGCAGACGAACTGGCCATCCTTATAGTAGTGTCCTGGTGGAAATGGCTTGATTTCATGGCAGAGACCCACGAGGTTCTTCGGCTCGGAGGCGAATGCCAGCGTGCCGTCGTCGGTGGTGCCATAGTAGAGGGGACGAATACCGATCGGATCCCGCGCCGCGATGTAGTCATTGGCCTCAGCATCGTAGATGATGAGCGCGAACTCCGCGTCGAGCATACGAAACATCTCGGTGCCGAGCTCACGCCAGAGCGGAAGCAGGATCTCGCAGTCAGAATCGGACTGGAAGGTATAGCCCTCCTTCGCGAGCTTCTCACGCAGCGGGCGGAAGCCGTAGATCTCGCCGTTGCAGACCACGTAGGAGCCATCCAGCTCGAACGGCTGCATGCCGGCGTCGGTCAGGCCCATGATGGCGAGACGATTGAAGCCGAGGTAGCCGTTACCGGTGTCGACGATACGGGTATCGTCTGGTCCTCTCGATGTGGTCTTCAGAAGCGCGGCCTTCACAACCTCATACTGTGCGCGCTTGTCACAGAATCCGATAATACTGCACATATGGTTACTCTCCCTAAGTAAAATCTTAAACAAAAAAAGACGGCAGAGATGTAGCGATACACGCGACACCTTTGCCGTCCATTGATGCTCCACATTATGAAGCGGTGCGAAAAGAATGTCAAGCGTCGATTTGGAATAGGAGGTATTCGCGGATTGCATTACACTTCGGATCAGGCAGGGGCAGGCGGGGCGGCCTGAACGGAACAGTGAATACCAGCCATAATCATTTTCAATCAAAGATTTCTTGACATTCGCGTTTCCGAAATTATAATGTCATCAAAAGGGCAAAGGCGTCCTGGTTTCACCAGAGAGTCCATGCCCTTTTTTTCATTTGAAAAATACATATCGAACATTCAACATTTCATGCTGGGGAGTATAAAAATGTCTGCAAGCGTCAATCAAAACTATCTGAAATTAAATGAAAGCTATCTTTTTGCGGAGATCGCGCGTCGTATCCGTGAGTGGCAGTCCGCGCATCCGGAGCTCAGCAGTCAGCTGATCCGTATGGGGATCGGTGATGTCACCCGTCCGCTGCCGAAGACCGTCGTCGATGCGATGGTGAAGGCAGCGCAGGAGATGGGCGTGGCCGAGACCTTCCGTGGCTACGGTCCGGAGCAGGGCTACGATTTCCTGAAGACAGCGATTCAGTCTTATTATAAGAAGTTCGGCGTAGAGCTCGCCCTCGACGAGATCTTCATCTCGGACGGTGCGAAGTCCGATCTCGGCAACATCCTGGATCTCTTCGATGAGAACAACACGGTGCTCGTCACTGATCCGGTCTATCCGGTCTATGTCGACACCAACATGATGTCCGGGCGAAAGATCATTTACGCGATGTCTTCTGAAGAGAACGGCTTTCTGCCGCTTCCGGCACCAGAGTACCGGGCCGACATCATTTACCTCTGCAGCCCGAACAACCCGACCGGTGCCGTCTATGACCGCGAGGGACTCACGAAGTGGGTGCGCTTCGCACAGGAGAACAACGCGATCCTCCTCTTCGATGCCGCCTATGAGTGCTTCGTGACCGGCGATCTGCCGCACAGCATCTACGAGATTCCGGGCGCACGTGACGTCGCGATCGAGTTCTGCAGCTTCTCGAAGAAGGCTGGCTTCACCGGCACCCGTTGCGGCTACACCATCGTGCCAGACACCCTGAAGCGTGACGGCGCGAGCCTCAACAAGATGTGGCTTCGCCGCCAGACCACGAAGTTCAACGGCGTGAGCTACATCACCCAGCGCGGTGCAGAGGCCGTCTTCACCGAGGCTGGCGAGCGGGAGATCGAGGAGAACCTGCAGTACTACAGGGACAATGCCGCCATCATCACCGAAACGATGGATCGTCTTCATATCTACTACACCGGTGGCAAGAATTCACCGTACATCTGGCTCAAGTGTCCGGGTGACATGGACAGCTGGAGCTTCTTCGATAAGCTGCTGAACGAAGCCTACGTGGTCGGCACGCCGGGTGCCGGCTTCGGAAAGAGCGGCGAGAAGTTCTTCCGCCTCACCGCCTTCTCCACCCACGAGAACACCCGCGAGGCAATGGCCCGCTTCGAGAAGCTCGTCCAGTCGATGAGTTTATAAAAATTTAATGGGGTCAGACCCCATTAAGTAGAGGACACTGAAAAAAGTACTGTATTCTGATGGAAAAGCGAGTTTACATATGATCGATTTAAGTAATACAATATTTAAAACCTATGATGATGTTGAGGTGAAGGATATGAATTCGTATGAAGACATCCTCGAGTTTGTGGAAGAGGAGAATGTCAAGTTTATAAGACTCGCTTTTTTCGACGTGTTCGGCGTCCAGAAAAACATCGCGATCATGCCGGATGAGCTGAAGCGTGCGTTCAGCGAGGGGATCAGCATCGACGCGAGCTCGGTGTGCGGCTTCGGGGCCGATGTCCGTTCCGACATCTTCCTTCGTCCGGATCCGACGACCATGTCGATCGTGCCGTGGCGTCCGGTCGATGGCCGAGTGGCGCGGATGTTCTGTGACATCGAGTACCCGGATGGGAAGACCTTCGAGAAGGACAGCCGCTGGATCCTGAAGCAGGCGGTCGAGAAGGCGGCCGACCGTGGCATTCACGTGAACTTCGGCACCGAGGTCGAGTTCTACATCTTCAAGCTCGACGATGACGGCAACCGCACGATGATTCCGCAGGACCAGGCGTCCTACATGGACATCGCGCCGGAGGACCACGGTGAGAACATCCGCCGCGACATCAGCTTCGCCCTCGTGGACATGGGCATCCGTCCGGAGGCGAGTCATCACGAGATGGGCCCGGGGCAGAACGAGATCGACTTCCGCTATGCCGATCCGCTGACAGCGGCGGACAATGCTTCCACCTTCAAGTGGGTGGTGAAGTCCATCGCGACATCGGATGGCGTTTGGGCTGATTTCTCGCCGAAGCCACTCGCCGGCAAGCCGGGCAACGGCATGCACATCAACATGTCGGTAGAGTCCCGCGATGGGCACGATCACAGCGCCGCCTTCATGGCGGGCATCCTCGAGCATATCCGCGAGATGACGCTCTTCCTGAATCCGACCCGGGAAAGCTACGAGCGTCTCGGTGATATGAAGGCACCGAAGTTCGTGAGCTGGTCCGAGCAGAACCGCTCACAGCTCATCCGTATCCCGGCGAGCCGCTCGGATCTCAAGCGCTTCGAGCTCCGTTCACCGGATCCGATGGCGAATCCGTACCTCGCCTTCGCCCTGCTGATCTACGCCGGCCTCGATGGCATCGAACGCGGACTCGAGCCGATGGCACCGCTGGATGTGAACCTGTTCAAGGCGGACGCATCCATCACGGATCAGCTGAAGCGCCTGCCGCAGTCACTCGACGAGGCTGCCGCTTACGCACAGAGCTCCGAGTTCATCCGGTCGATCGTACCAGAGGAGTACTTCGAGGCATACACTATTCTTTAGAAACACTTAGGGAGAGTCACATGGAAAGAACGGAGCAAAGGAGCAGCGTACTGATCGCGGCTCAATCTGAAAAGATCGCCGTCCAGATCAAGGGCATACTGCCCGCTGGCTTCGGTCGCGTGACTTTCCAGCCGTCCATGGCGCGGGTGAAGCAGACGCTCACCGAAGAACGGGCGGATCTCCTGATCATCTACACACCGCTGTCGGATGATTCCGGCGTTCAGTCGATCCTCGATCTGAGTGTCAAATATCCGGCGATGAGCATCCTTCTCATCGTGTCGAAGGAAGCCTATCAGCAGGTGCTTTACCGTGCCGGCGACACCGGCATCACGGTCCTGGCGAGACCGATCAGCACCGGCACCTTCGTCTCAGCGATCCAGATGCTCGGCGCGATGAGCCGTAAGGTTCAGCGCCTGCTCGAGGAAAATGCGAAGCTGCAGCGGAAGCTCGAGGATGAGCGGTACGTCAGCCGGGCGAAGGCCCTTCTCATCGAGAAGCAGGGCATGACGGAGGGAGAGGCACACAAGTACCTCGAGCGCCAGGCCATGAACGGCAGCGTCACCCGCCGAGAGGTCGCCCTGAAGATCATCCGCGGGAGCGGAAGAATTATTGTAGGTACATGAGAGGGCCGTGCGAAGCACGGAGCGGCGCATGTACGCCCCCGGGCGGCGAGACATAGCTCCTAAGGTTTCCTTAGGAGGCCTTAGCGGCGAGCGTATTCAGAGCTTTGCTTTAGCAAAGCTGCTTTGCCCGTTTTGCCACGAAGGTGGCAAAATCAAACGACAATGCCCACGCCGAAGGCGTATTGCATGGCATTGTCTCCTTGTAACTTAAATCAAATCTGTAAACGAAGAGGACAATGGGGTCCGGGAATCGTATTTCCTGTGCCCCATTGTCCTCTTTTTTTATACCTACCGCATTTCCATGTAAATCGGTCATGATCGTATCGATCGCCGACAGATGGACATCGAAATGTGGTGGGGATCACCAACCACCATATATCTTTTTTAGGAGGAGAAAATTATGAGTACTACATCGGTTCCTGAGCTTTACGGAAGCCTTGTATTTAACGACAAGGTGATGCGCGAGCGACTGCCGAAGGACATCTACAAGGCAGTGCACAAGACCATCCAGAACGGATCCCATCTGGAGCTGGACGTGGCGAATACCGTCGCAGCGACGATGAAGGAGTGGGCACTGGAGCTCGGCGCGACCCACTTCACACACTGGTTCCAGCCGATGACCGGCCTGACCGCAGAGAAGCATGACAGCTTCATCTCTCCGACCGAGAACGGCGGCGTGATCATGGAGTTCTCTGGCAAGGAGCTCGTCAAGGGCGAGCCGGATGCCTCCTCCTTCCCGAGCGGCGGCCTCCGCGCCACCTTCGAGGCCCGCGGCTATACCGCATGGGACCCGAGCTCCCCAGCCTTCATCAAGGACGGCACCCTCTACATCCCGACCGCATTCTGCTCGTACTCCGGCGAGTCCCTCGATAAGAAGACCCCGCTGCTTCGCTCCATGGAGACCCTGAGTGACTCTGCGACGAAGCTGCTCCACATCCTCGGCAAGGAGAAGGTCACCCGCGTCGATACCACCGTCGGCTCCGAGCAGGAGTACTTCCTGATCGATAAGGACCTCTACAACGAGCGTGAGGACCTCATGCTCACCGGCCGTACCCTGATCGGTGCTCCGGCACCGAAGGGACAGGAGATGGAGGATCACTACTTCGGCGTATTGAAGCCAAAGGTATCCGAGTTCATGCACGACCTCGACCAGGAGCTCTGGAAGCTCGGCGTTCCGGCGAAGACCAAGCACAACGAAGTGGCGCCGTCACAGCACGAGCTGGCACCTGTCTTTGAGACCGCCAACATTGCCGTCGACCACAACCAGCTCACGATGGAGATGATGAAGAAGGTCGCCGACAAGCATAATTATGCATGCCTCCTGCACGAGAAGCCTTTCGAGGGCATCAACGGCTCCGGTAAGCACAACAACTGGTCCATGATCACCTCCGAGGGTGAGAACCTGCTCGATCCGGGCAAGACGCCGGGGAAGAACGTTCAGTTTCTGCTCTTCCTCATGGGTATCGTCAGTGCAGTGGATGAGTATGCAGATCTGATGCGTGTATCCGTCGCAACCGCGGGCAATGATCACCGCCTGGGCGCAAATGAAGCACCTCCAGCCATCGTTTCCATCTACGTCGGCGACGAGCTCGAGAAGGTCCTCGAGTCCATCGAGAACGGCGAGGATTTCACCGCCTCGGATTCGAAGCAGCTCGAGACCGGTGCACACGTACTTCCACACTTCGTACAGGACAACACCGATCGTAACCGTACCTCACCGTTCGCCTTCACCGGCAACAAGTTCGAGTTCCGTATGCCGGGCTCCTCACTTTCTGTCGCAGACCCTAACATCGTACTGAACACCGCCGTCGCGGAGGCACTCGACCAGATCTGCGCGAAGCTCGAGCATGTCGATCCGAAGGACCTCGAGACAGAGGCGATGAAGCTCGTCAAGGAGCTCCTCAAGAAGCACAGACGCATCATCTTCAACGGCAACGGCTACACCGATGAGTGGGTAGCCGAGGCAGAGAAGAGAGGCCTCTACAACCTCAAGTCCCTCCCGGAGGCGATGCCGCAGATCAAGGCAAAGAAGAACAAGGAGCTCTTCGAAAAGCACCACGTCTTCACCGAGATCGAGATTGACTCCCGCTATGAGATCTACCTCGAGAACTACTCGAAGACCATCCGCATCGAGGCACTCACCATGCTCGAGATGGTCAAGAAGGACTTCACCGACGGCCTGATGGCATACGAGACCGCCCTCACCGACACCGCGATCCAGAAGAAGCAGGTACTCGCCGGCGCGAAGTGCACACTCGAGACCAGTATCCTCACGAAGCTCGACGCCGCATCCGAAGCGATCGGCCTCGCCGTCGAGAAGCTCGAGAAGGACCTCGCCGAGACCCAGAAGATCACCGACAGCCTCGCCCTCGCAACCGCGTACCACGACACCATCCTCGCCGACATGGATGCCCTCCGTGCCCCGGTCGACGCAGCCGAAGAGATGATCCCGGAGACCTACCTCCCGTACCCGACTTACTCGAAGCTCCTGTTCTCACTTCGTTAATCAAGTTAATGGGGTCTGACCCCATTACGAAATTCTTACGACCGCGTCAGAAAAACTTAAGGGGGTCTGACCCCATTAAATTTTTCTAAAGAAATCTATCGGTAGAAGAAATCGGCGCATGAGATCGCCACGAACGTACGGCAGAAGAAATCGGCGCATGGAGGTCGCAAGCTTGCGAATTCAAAGAACGGGTTCCTGCGCTGTGTACGCGACGAACGGTCAGAACTTGTTCTGACCAGGGCGTCACGAACACAGCACTGGGTTCCGTACTTTGAACTGAGTGGGCGCGACCTCCATGACCGATTTCTTCGTACCAAAAATTAGTGGAGTATATATGAATACTTATCAAAATCAGAACACCTTTACTGTGCCAGAGCAGTACAGGGGACACAACACACTCTGGCGTCCCCAGTCCCTCGAGGACATGAATGAGCTCACCCAGGATGCCTGCGGTATCGGCAGCGTCGTGAACATCGACGGCCACCAGGATACGCGCGTCCTGGACGATGCACTGCATATCGTAGAAAAGCTCGAGCACCGCGCCGGTAAGGACGCGAGCGGTAAGGTCGGCGACGGCGTCGGCATCCTCCTGCAGATCAGCCACAGCTTCTTTAAGAAGACGGCACTCGCGCAGGGCATCCAGCTGCGTGACGAGCGCGACTACGGTGTCGGCATGTTTTTCTTCCCGGAGGATCAGCTGAAGCGGACCTTCGCGAAGCGCATGTTCGAGGTCATCACCGAGAAGAACGGACTCCGTTTCCTCGGCTGGCGTGAGGTACCGGTGCATCCGGAGATCCTCGGCCAGGTGGCGGTCGACTGCATGCCGCATATCCTGCAGTGCTTCATCGAGCGTCCGGAGGACGCGGAGAGAGGCATCGATTTTGATCGGCGTTTATATGTACTTCGCCGTGAGTTCGAGCAGTCCTCAGAGGATACCTATATCTGTTCTCTGAGCTCCCGAACCATCGTATATAAGGGCATGTTCCTGGTAAAGCAGCTCCGTGCCTTCTATGATGACCTGCGTGATCCGGATTACCGGACCGCCATCGCCATCGTGCACTCCCGTTTCTCGACGAACACCACGCCGAGCTGGGATCGTGCGCATCCGTACCGCATGATCGCCCATAACGGTGAGATCAATACCATCCGTGGAAACATTGACCGAATGCTGGCCCGTGAGGAGACCATGTCGAGCCCGCTGCTCGAGAAGGACGTGGAGAAGATCTTCCCGGTCGTGGAGCGCAGCGGATCGGATTCCGCGATGCTTGACAATACCCTCGAGTTCCTCTACATGAACGGCATCGACCTGCCGCTCGCGATGATGATGACCATCCCGGAGCCATGGAAGCACAACCGCTTTATGAACCAGAACAAGAAGGATTTCTATCATTATTACGCAACCATGATGGAGCCGTGGGATGGTCCGGCGGCGATCCTCTTCTCTGATGGTGATGTGGTCGGCGCGACCCTCGATCGTAACGGCCTCCGTCCGTCCAGATACTACATCACCGACGACAACCGACTGATCCTGTCCTCCGAGGTCGGCGTCCTCGACATCGACCCGAAGCACATCGTGCAGAAGTCCCGTCTTCAGCCGGGCCGTATGCTGCTCGTCGACACGAAGGCACAGCGCATCATCGCGGACGAGGAGTGCAAGGAGGCCTATGCGGCACGTGAGCCGTACGGTGAGTGGCTCGACCGGAACCTCCTCCACATCGAGGATCTGAAGATCCCGAACCGGAAGATCCCGACGCACACGCAGGAGATGCGTGACCGTCTCTATAAGGTCTTCGGCTACAGCTACGAGGACGTGAAGTCCGTGATCCTCCCGATGGCACAGAACGGCATCGAGCAGACCGCGTCGATGGGCCATGATGTTCCGCTCGCGGTGCTCAGCAAGCAGCATCAGCTCCTGTTCAACTACTTCAAGCAGCTCTTCGCCCAGGTTACCAACCCGCCGATCGACTCCCTCCGCGAGAAGATCGTCACGGATACGACCGTGTACATCGGCTCCGATGGTAATCTGCTGCAGGACCAGGCGGACAACTGCCGCGTGCTCGAGGTGGAGAACCCGATCCTCACGGGCGTCGAGCTTATGAAGATCAAGGACCTCGACCAGCCGGGCTTCCGTACCGAGGTGATCTCACTTCTCTACTACAAGAACACCTCGCTCGAGAAGGCCCTGGAGCAGCTCAATATCTCTGTGGATCGTGCATACCAGCGCGGCTACAACATCATCATCCTGAGCGATCGTGGGGTCGATGAGAACCATGTGCCGATTCCGTCCCTGCTGGCGGTGAGCTCCGTCGAGCAGCACCTCGTCCAGACGAAGAAGCGGACCGCCGTGTCCCTGATCCTCGAGTCGGGCGAGCCGCGCGATGTCCATCAGTTTGCGACCATCCTCGGCTTCGGTGCGCGTGCCATCAACCCGTACCTCGCCCATGAATGCATCGCCGAGATGATCGACATCGGCATCCTCGATAAGGATTACCATACCGCGATCGAGGACTATAACAAGGCCGTGCTGAACGGCATCGTAAAGATCGCCGCGAAGATGGGTATTTCGACGATCCAGTCCTACCAGTCCGCGAAGATCTTCGAGGCCATCGGCTTAAGTAAAGAGCTGGTGGAGAAGTACTTCACCGGTACCGTGTCGAGGGTCGGCGGCATTGGCATAAAGGACATCGCCGAGGGCGTCACCTCCAGGCATGACCACGCGTTCGATCCGATGGGGCTTAGCCTCGATACCGCGCTCGATTCCGTCGGCTTCCACCAGCTGCGCTCGGGTCGGGGCGCCGAGGATCACCTCTACGACCCGCAGACCATCATCACGCTTCAGCGTTCGGTTCGGAGCGAGGAAGGCGACTATAAGCTGTTTAAGGAGTACACCGCGCGGATCGACGACGAGCGCCGTCCGCATACGCTGCGCGGCCTCATGAAGTTCGCCGCGAAGAACGAGCCGGTGCCGATCGAGGAGGTCGAGCCGGTATCCTCCATCGTGAAGCGCTTCAAGACCGGTGCGATGTCCTACGGCTCGATTTCGCAGGAGGCGCACGAGGCGATGGCCATCGCGATGAACCGTCTCGGCGGCAAGTCGAATACCGGTGAGGGTGGTGAGCATCCGGACCGTTTCGGTACCGAGCGGAATTCTGCTATCAAGCAGGTTGCGTCCGGCCGTTTCGGTGTAACCAGTGCCTACCTCAACTCCGCCGTCGAGATCCAGATCAAGATGGCGCAGGGCGCGAAGCCGGGTGAGGGCGGCCACCTGCCGGGTAAGAAGGTCTATCCGTGGATTGCCAAGACCCGTTTCTCGACCCCGGGTGTGTCTCTCATTTCCCCGCCACCTCACCACGATATCTACAGCATCGAGGATCTGGCACAGCTGATCTATGACCTGAAGAACGCGAACCGCCGTGCCGCGATCGCCGTCAAGCTCGTTTCGGAGAACGGCGTCGGCACCATCGCGAGTGGTGTTGCGAAGGCCGGCGCACAGGTCATCCTCGTGTCCGGCTACGATGGAGGTACCGGT
This sequence comes from Oribacterium sp. P9, assembly GCF_046365365.1. Lineage (NCBI taxonomy): Bacteria > Bacillati > Bacillota > Clostridia > Lachnospirales > Lachnospiraceae > Oribacterium > Oribacterium sp. P9. The sequence goes on from NZ_JBKEIS010000006.1 coordinate 28,017, forward strand.
GCAGCACCGATGACCTCGATCCACCATGCGGGTCTCCCGTGGGAGCTCGGTATCACGGAGGCGCACCATGCGCTGATCGAGAACGGGCTTCGTAACCGTGTCAAGCTCGAGACCGATGGTAAGCTGATGACCGGTCGCGACGTCGTCATCGCCGCACTGCTCGGTGCGGAGGAGTATGGCTTCGCGACAACCGCGCTCGTCTGCCTCGGCTGCATGATGATGCGTGTCTGCAACAAGGATACCTGCCCGTTCGGTGTCGCTACCCAGAACGACGTTCTCCGCAAGCGCTTCACGGGCAAGCCGGAGTACGTCATGAACTTCATGCGCTTCATCGCACAGGAGATGCGCGAGTACATGGCGGAGCTCGGCTTCCGTACCGTGGACGAGATGATCGGTCGTACCGACTGTCTCACGGTCAATGCTTCGGCCACGCATGTCACCTCGCGCTCGGCAGAGGTGGATCTCTCGCAGGTCCTGGATCCGCGCTATGCATCCCTTCCGGAGGAGGAGCGTCACTTTGACCCGAAGCGGGTCTATGATTTCCATCTCGAGAAGACCCTCGACGAGTCGGTGCTTCTCCGGAAGTTTGCCCCGGCCATCGCGAGCGGTCAGCACCACGAGGAGAAGGTCGAGGTTTCGAGCACGAACCGTACCTTCGGTACCATCCTCGGCTCCGAGATCACCGATCACTACGGCATGACGCCGGAGGGCGATACCCTGCCGGATGATACCTTCGTGGTCGAGGCATACGGTGGCGGCGGTCAGTCCTTCGGTGCGTTTATCCCGAAGGGCCTCACGATCCGTCTCCATGGTGATGCCAATGATGGCTTCGGTAAGGGCCTGAGCGGCGGTAAGCTCGTCGTGGCGCCACCGGAGGGAAGTCCGTTCCGCGCCAGTGAGAATATCATCGTCGGAAACGTCGCCCTCTATGGTGCGACGGCCGGCAAGTGCTATGTGAATGGTGTCGCCGGTGAGCGCTTCTGCGTTCGTAATTCCGGTGCGACGGCGGTTGCCGAGGGCTGTGGCGATCATGGTCTCGAGTACATGACCGGTGGACGTGCCGTCATCCTCGGACCGACCGGTAAGAACTTCGCCGCCGGTATGTCCGGTGGTATCGCCTACGTCCTCGATATGGATCACTCGCTCTATCTCAAGCTCAACAAGGACATGGTTTCCCTGCTGGAGGTTACCGAGAAGTATGACATCAAGGAGCTGAAGGACATCCTCACGGATTATGTGAAGGAGACGAAGTCGGAGCTCGGCACAGAGATCCTCCAGAACTTCGACATGTTCCTCCCGAGCTTCAAGAAAATCGTGCCGAACGACTACCAGAAGGTACTGATCGCGGTCAGCCACTTCGAAGAGCAGGGCATCTCCCATGAAAATGCGGAGCTGGAAGCGTTTAAGTCTTTATTCGCAGTGTAGGAGTTTGCATCAGGCAAACTCCGGAACAAGATCCAGCAGAGCTATGCTCTGCTCCCGAAGGTCTAAAGTCGGGCCTCGATAGCCCGACTTTAGGGCCAGTCCCGGGTTTGTAAAATATAGAGATAGAGGGAGTATTCATGGGTAAGGTTACAGGATTTCTCGATTATGCGAGAGAAGAGAATAAAGACGTTCCGGTAGAGGAGCGTATCAAAAATTTTAAAGAATTTCACATCCCCCTCACGGAGGAGGAGCGTCGGAAGCAGGGCGCGCGCTGCATGAACTGCGGTGTCCCGTTCTGCCAGTCCGGCATGAAGCTGGCGGGCATGCTCACGGGTTGTCCGCTCCACAATCTCTGCCCGGAGTGGAACGACGAGGTCTACAACGGCCACGTCGCCCATGCGCTTAGCCGTCTGCTGAAGACGAACAACTTCCCGGAGTTCACGGGACGTGTCTGCCCGGCGCTCTGCGAGAAGGCCTGTGTCGAGGGGCTCGATGACGCGCCGGTGACGACGCACGACAACGAGCTCTACATCATCGAGAAGGCCTTCCAGGAGGGCTATATGCAGCCGCGGATCCCGGAGGTCCGCTCTGGGAAGCGTGTCGCCGTCGTCGGTGCCGGTCCGGCCGGCCTCGCAGTGGCGGATCAGCTGAACCACCGTGGACACAGCGTCACCGTCTTTGAGCGCTCGGATGAAATCGGCGGGCTCCTCATGTACGGCATCCCGAACATGAAGCTCGACAAGTCCGTCATCCGTCGTCGCCGCGCCCTCATGGAAGCGGAAGGCGTCGTCTTCCGTACCGGTGTGGACGTCGGCCGCGAGACATTGACCGCGGCAGCGATCCTCCGGGACTACGACGCGGTCGTCCTGGCCTGTGGCGCGAAGCAGGCGCGCGGACTGAACGTGCCGTCCATCGAGCAGGCGCACGGTATCCACTACGCGGTCGACTACCTGACGAGTCAGACGAAGGCCCTCCACGAGCAGGGCGAGCATGCCTTCGGCATCATCAACGCGAAGGGGAAGCACGTCGTCATCGTCGGTGGCGGTGACACCGGAAACGACTGCTGCGGTACCGCGATCCGCCAGGGTGCGAAGTCGGTGACCCAGATCGAGATGATGCCGGAGCCACCGGTCGAGCGTGCAGCCTCGAATCCGTGGCCGGAGTGGCCGAAGGTCCTAAAGGTCGATTATGGCCAGCAGGAGGCCATTCGCGTCTTCGGGCATGATCCGCGCGTCTACGAGACGACGGTTAAGGCCATCGAGACGAAGAAGGACGGTAGCATCAAGGTCGTCATCACGTCAAAGGTAAAGTTCGAGAACCGTCAGATGGTGCTCGTCGAGGGCACGGAGCAGAAGCTTCCGTGTGACCTCCTCATCATCGCCGCCGGTTTCACCGGCTGCGAGAGCTACGTCGCCGACGCCTTCGGTGTCGCACTCACCGAGCGCCACGTCGTAAAGACGGAGGCAGAGCACTACCACACGGAAAGCACAGTGAAGCCGACGGCTGCTGCAAATGCCGCGAAGATCTTCACCGCAGGCGACATGCATCGCGGACAGTCCCTCGTCGTCTGGGCTATCGCCGAAGGCCGCGCCTGCGCAAGCGAAGTTGACGCGTACCTGATGGGCTACAGCTGCCTCGCGTAGGCAGCCGGAGCAGAGCGCCCGGGTTCATAATGGGGACCGAGTACTGGCGTTTGAAATAATCGGTAACAGTTCAGCCGGAGTGATGGTTCACTCCGGCTGATGTTTTAGAAATTTGTTGCTGCCGCGCGAGCATACGGCTTGATTTCCAGCAAATTATCGCGCGCGGCCTGGAAATATTCAGGTCCGAATCGGTCGAAATAGAAAAAATCGATGGCCACTATCCAATAACAGAAGAATTTCAAAATCGTGGATATTTTCAATAGCTTTTATCGTTTTTGTGCGAGAGACGAAATTATCCATGATTTTTAAAATCGGCATTTAATAGATAGTATTCTGGGAAATTCGATATACGCATATAAGCGTACTATCTAATCATCTTCATTTTCAGAAATAGTAGATATGGATTTTGAACCGTATAAAAGAATTTCCTTTGGCACATATCCAATAATCCTTCTTTTTCAAATTGCTGGATACTTGAGGGCGGAGTCCTCTTAGGAAAAAAGGATTTACATATCCACTATTTTCAAAAGCAACTATGATTGGATAGTTTGCAGTCATCCGCGACTATTTCGAGCAAAAAACATATCCAGTAATTTCGAAATCACGCAAAATTAGATAAGAGCAGAGTAAAGTCCAACCAGGCGAAGATCTTTAGGAGCCGAGGGAACACTGCGGAACCGGAATACCGTAAAGTTCAACCAGGCGAAGATCTTTATCGAGCCGACTGAATACGCAAAGGCTAATATAAAAATTGTGTCTATAGCTCAGATTTCGTAATCACGATTCCAGAAATATCTGTTTACACGCGGCCTTTCCTGCGGAGCGCGAGATAGAAGGCGATGCAGATGAGGGCGCTGAGAAGGGAGCCGGCAGGGGCGGCGAGGCCCATCGCGTAGAGGGTGTCCGGGAACAGCTTCGTGGCGAGCCATGCGCCCGGGATGCGGACGAGGATCACCGAGCAGAGGTTATGGATGAAGCTGAGGATCGACAGGCCGGAGGCACTGAAGAAGCCGGAGAATGGGAAGTGAATGCCGGCGACCACGCAGTCGAGCACGTAGGTGCACATATACTGCACCGCGAGTGCCTGCACGACCGGATCCTTCGTGAACAGCGTGAAGAACGGCACGGAGATGAACTGGAACAGGATCGCGAAGAGGAGCCCGATGCCACTGGCGAGGCCGACGCCGTACCGGAGTGTCTGGCGCGCCCTCGCTGGATCGCCGGCACCGATCGACTGCGCCGCGATCGTCGACACGGTCGACAGCATGCTGGACGGCACCAGGAAGAGGAAGCTGATCGTCTTCTCGACGATCCCAACTGCCGCCGAGATGTCGACACCACGCCGGTTCGCGATCACGGTGATGATCAGAAACGAAATCTGGATGAAGCCGTCCTGGCAGGCGATCGGGAGGCCAATGCTGAGAATCTGGTGCAGCATCGCCGGGTCCCACCAGGCGCTGCGATCCACGCAGGCGTGTTCGTTTGAAGACGTCGCTGCGCCTTCGGATGCATGGATCTGCGTTTCCACCCTGTTTTCTATGGCTGCTTCCACAGAAGTATTCCGGACGTCGGCGGTACCATGCTGCCGGCTGCCCGCGGTTGTCTTCCGGATGCCGACGAGTGCAAACGCCACCGACGCGGCCTGCGCCACGACCGTCGCGAGCGCTGCACCCGCTGCGCCCAGCTGCATTGGCCCCATGAAGAGGAGATCGAGCAGGATGTTGAGGGCACAGGCCACGGCGATGAAGAGCATCGGACTGCGGCTGTCACCCATGCCGCGGAAAATCGCGCTCAGGATGTTGTATGCGACGATAAAGGGGATGCCGGCGAAGCAGATGCGGAGGTACGCGAGGGCCCCCGGGACGGCCTCGGGCGGTGTCGACAGCAGCTGGACGATCGGCTGCGTAAGTCCGAGCAGGGCACAGGTGGCCAGCACGGCGATCATCGCGAAGAGGGTGATCGTGTTCCCGATGGCGCGTCGGATGCCGTCTTCGTCCTCTGCACCGACGAAACGCCCGATCATGACGGTGGTGCCCATGGCGAGGCCGACGATCATGACGGTCACCATGTGCATAACCTGCGAACCGATCGAAACCGCCGAGATGACATCGGCACCATTGAAGCGGCCCGCGATGAGCAGATCCGTGAGCCCGTAGAGCGTCTGCAGGAAGTAGCTGAGAAGGTATGGGAGTGAAAACAGGATCATATTATGGAAGAGATCGCCCTTCGCGAGATTATGTTGAGCCATGGTAAGTCCTCGATATAGGTAGTGTATGAATGCCTGCGTTTAATTCATTATTGTAGCGAATCGCAGAGGATTTGGAAACTAGTACACGTTTATGGCTGATATAAGCTGGAAAATTTCATTAGAATTCAGGCGGTGGGTCCCCGGAGGGGCGGCAACGGAGGCCATACATAGAGACCGTGTGAAATCAAGCCGGGTCCCCTTAGCGGCACTTGGTACTTTTTCCTTAGCACCCTCTGCAACGCTGAGTTTTCATAAAGAAAACTCAGTGATTGCAGAGGGCCTAGTGCCGCTTAGGGTCCCCGGCTTAGATTGAACCGGTCTCGGAGTACTGTGCCTCCGTTGCAGCCCCTCCGGGTCCCCTGCCTGAACTGTTACAAATTTCCGGGCCGCGCGTGTTTGTGAAGGAAATGTGAAATCTACAAATTGTTAGCACTCACCTCTTGACGTTGCTAACAGACCGTTCTATAATACGTTTTGTTGTTAGAAAAGAAGGTTGGACGCAGAGCGATCGGATGATCGATGGCTGGAAGATCGGGAGATCAGGCGCTTGTGCTGGGAAAACAGCATGATTGCAGGATGAAGTGATCGGTCGACAGCGCATGCGTGCCGGGCTTCATATAAACAGCATCGCCGGGAGGCGAAAATCCGAAGGGCTGAAAGCAGATATTAAGGAGGTCAATCAAATGAAACTGGTTCCATTATTTGACAGAGTCGTACTTGAGAAGGAGAAGATGGAGGAGACCACTGCAAGCGGTATCGTTCTTCCAGGTCAGAATGATAAGGAGAAGCCGGGTCAGGCACTCGTTGTAGCGGTCGGTCCTGGTGGAGTGGTCGATGGTAAGGACATCACCATGCAGGTGAAGGTCGGCGATCACGTTCTTTTCTCGAAGTATGCGGGATCTGAGGTCGAGGTTGACGGACATAAGTATACAGTCGTAAAGCAGAACGATATTTTGGCAGTCATCGAGAAGTAACAACCGACGGGATGTCGCGTCGGGTCCACGCAGAAGTGGGCAGGACGTCAGACCGACATGAGGATGTAGAGAAGGAAGCATTGGACGAAGAACAGAGGATGCTTCGTAAATCAGGAGGATAAAGCTATGGCTAAGGAAATTAAGTATGGTGTCGAGGCCAGAAAGGCTCTCGAAGCTGGTGTGGATGCAGTTGCAAATACAGTAAAGGTAACCCTCGGACCGAAGGGCAGAAACGTAGTACTCGATAAGAGCTACGGTGCTCCGCTGATCACCAACGATGGTGTGTCCATCGCGAAGGACATCGAGCTGAAGGATCCGTATGAGAACATGGGCGCACAGCTCGTTCGTGAGGTTGCTTCGAAGACCAATGATGTCGCCGGTGATGGTACCACCACAGCGACCGTGCTTGCACAGGCGATCGTGAAGGAAGGTATGAAGAACCTTGAGGCGGGTGCAAACCCGATCATCCTTCGTAAGGGTATCCAGAAGGCCGTGGCAGCAGCTGTGGAGTCCATCAAGGCACAGTCTTCCAAGGTAAAGGGCAAGGATCAGATCGCAAAGGTTGCCGGCATCTCTGCTGGTGACGAGCAGGTCGGCCAGATGGTTGCCGATGCGATGGAGAAGGTTTCCAAGGATGGTGTCATCACCGTCGAGGAGTCCAAGACCATGCAGACCGAGCTGGACGTCGTCGAAGGTATGGAGTTCGACAGAGGCTACATCAGCGCTTACATGTGCTCCGATATGGATAAGATGGAGGCAAATCTCGATGATCCGTACATCCTGATCACCGATAAGAAGATCTCCAACATCCAGGATATCCTTCCGCTCCTCGAGCAGATCGTAAAGATGGGCGCAAAGCTCCTCATCATCGCAGAGGATGTCGAGGGTGAGGCACTCACAACCCTCATCGTCAACAAGCTGAGAGGTACCTTCAACGTCGTTGCGGTCAAGGCTCCGGGCTATGGTGACAGACGTAAGGAGATGCTTCAGGATATCGCGATCCTGACCGGCGGTCAGGTGATCTCCGCAGACCTCGGCCTCGAGCTCAAGGATGCAACCATCGAGCAGCTCGGCCGCGCAAAGAGCGTAAAGGTATCGAAGGAGAAGACCACCATCGTCGATGGTGAGGGCGAGAAGGCGGATATCGACAGCCGTGTCGCTGAGATCAAGAAGCAGATCGAGACCACAACTTCTGATTTCGACCGCGAGAAGCTCCAGGAGAGACTGGCAAAGCTCGCTGGTGGTGTCGCTGTCATCAAGGTCGGCGCAGCTACTGAGACCGAGATGAAGGAAGCAAAGCTTCGTATGGAGGATGCGCTGAACGCAACCCGTGCCGCAGTGGAAGAGGGCGTCATCGCAGGTGGCGGATCCGCTTACATTCACGCACAGGAGGCTGTGAAGAAGGTTGTTGAGTCACTCGAGGGTGATGAGAAGACCGGTGCAAGAATCGTTTACAAGGCACTGGAGGCTCCGCTGTTCACCATCGCTTCGAACGCAGGTCTCGAGGGCGCGGTGATCGTCAACAACGTACAGAACACAGAGGTCGGCCATGGCTTCGATGCACTCCACGAGGAGTATGTCGACATGCTCGAGACCGGTATCCTGGATCCGGCGAAGGTAACCAGAACCGCTCTTCAGAACGCGGCTTCCGTCGCTTCTACACTGCTCACCACTGAGAGCGTAGTCGCAGATATCAAGGAGCCAGCACCTGCTATGCCAGCACAGCCACAGGGTGGAATGTACTAATTAAATAAAATGCGTTATAATAAATCCGGGTCGCATCGCGGCCCGGATTTTTGAAACCAAGGAAACAGGAGGATGACAGATGGATGATTATATCGAGCACATGACGAAGGGAAAGCAGCCGGCCTACTGGACGGTGCTGCTGGTGATCGCGGGCGCGCTGTCCGTACTGTCACTGCTGTTTGCGTTTTATAACGTGTTCGGCATCCTGCTCTTCATCGCGGTGAGCCTCGGCACCTACGTGGTCTGGCTCTTCTCGAAGGTGGAGTATGAGTATACCTATGTCGGCGGTGGCTTCACGATGGACCAGATCCTCAACAAGACGCGCCGTCGTCAGCTGGTTGATACGAATGCTTCCGAGCTGATCGTACTCGCTCCGCAGAACTCGGACGCGGTCCGTGCAGAGCTCCAGAACGCGAAGGTCATCGACTGTGCCGGCGACTGTCCGGCCGATCGGAAGTTCGGCTATGTATACAACCGTGCGGGGCAGAAGACCTGCATGTATATCGAAGTGACCGATGCACTGCTGCGCGAGGCGAGAAGATGTACACCGCAGAAGGTAAAACTGAACTGATTTTTGGATGAAAGACGGGTTGAAATTCAATCCGCCTTTTGTTATACTCGTTTAAATTTTATGAAAAGTCGCGATTTGAAAGGAGATTCTTCTATGGCCAAGATTATCGGTGATGGTATTACGTTTGATGACGTGCTGCTCGTTCCGCAGTACTCCGAGGTCGTTCCGAACGAAATCGACGTTTCCACCTATCTTACGAAGTCAATTCATCTCAACATTCCATTCATTTCTGCAGGTATGGATACCGTTACAGAGCATCAGATGGCGATCGCCATGGCGCGCTGCGGTGGTATCGGTATCATCCACAAGAATATGTCGATCGAGCAGCAGGCAGAGGAAGTCGACATGGTAAAGCGCTCGGAGAATGGTGTCATCACCGATCCGTTCTTCCTGACCGCAGATCATACCCTGAAGGATGCCAATGATCTCATGGCGAAGTTCCGCATCTCCGGCGTGCCGATCACCGAGGGCAAGAAGCTCATCGGTATCATCACGAACCGTGACCTCGTTTTCGAGGAGGACTACACGAAGAAGATCAGCGAGTGCATGACGAGAGAGCACCTCGTAACGGCGAAGGAGGGTACCACCCTCGAGGAAGCGAAGCAGATCCTCGCACGTGCAAAGGTTGAGAAGCTCCCGATCGTCGATGATGAGGGTAATCTGAAGGGTCTCATCACCATCAAGGATATCGAGAAGCAGATGAAGTATCCGAACGCGGCGAAGGATGCACAGGGCAGACTCCTCTGCGGTGCTGCACTCGGTATCACAGCCAATGTTGTCGAGCGTGCACAGGAGCTCATCAACGCACATGTAGACGTCGTCGTTCTCGACTCTGCACATGGCCATAGTGCAAACGTTCTGAAGTGCGTCAGCATGCTGAAGGAGAAGTTCCCGGATCTTCAGATCATCGCAGGTAATGTCGCGACCGGTGAGGCGACCGAGGCCCTCATCAAGGCCGGCGCCGACTGCGTAAAGATCGGTATCGGACCGGGCTCCATCTGTACGACCCGTGTCGTTGCCGGTATCGGTGTTCCACAGGTATCTGCGGTTATGAATTCGTTCGAGGTAGCCGACAAGTACGGCATCCCGATCATCGCCGATGGTGGTATCCAGTACTCCGGTGATGTCGTGAAGGCGATCGCTGCAGGTGGCAGCACCGTCATGATGGGTTCTGTATTCGCAGGCTGCGACGAGGCACCGGGTGAGTTCGAGCTTTACCAGGGCCGTAAGTACAAGGTATACCGTGGCATGGGATCGCTCGGTGCGATGAAGCAGAAGAACGGTTCTGCGGATCGTTACTTCCAGGCGAACGCGAAGAAGCTCGTACCAGAGGGTGTCGAGGGTCGTGTCGCATACAAGGGCCGTGTAGAGGATACCATCTTCCAGTTCGTCGGTGGTCTCCGTGCAGGTATGGGCTACTGTGGTGCGAAGGATATCACGACGCTGCAGCATAGCAGCCAGTTCGTGAAGATCTCCAGCGCTTCCCTGAAGGAGTCACATCCGCATGATATTCATATCACGAAGGAAGCACCGAACTACTCGGTAGAGAATAACGACTAAAAAACAGTTCGTATGACCGGAGTGCCGCCAACAGAAGCACAGTACTCCGGTAACAGACGAAACTGATTTATCAATTACCCGAAAGGTCAGGCTGCTATGGGCCTGACCTTTTTTTATTTCCGTGCTAAAATTATATCCATCTTATGGCACGAGGTCGCTGTATTGCGGTCGATGTCTACATTTGAATTCTATTTCTGAAAGAGTGTGTTATGATCGAAGGATTCCTGCGGGTGGCGGTGGCCACGCCGAAAATCAAAGTTGCTGATGTGCGTTTTAATACCGAGGCGGTGCTTCGTGAGATCGTGGAGGCGGATCGTCAGGGTGTTTCGCTGCTGGTGTTTCCGGAACTGGTGCTGACGGCGTATACCTGTGCGGATCTGTTTCACCAGACGATCCTGATCGAGCGGGCAGCGGCGGCGCTCGATGAGGTAGCAGAGGCGACACGTCGCACGCAGCTCGTGGCGGTGGTCGGTGTGCCGTATATGGTCGACCACAAGCTCTATAACTGTGCGGCGGTGCTGCACGCCGGCCGCATCCTCGCGCTGGTGCCGAAGAAGAACCTGCCGAACTACAGCGAGTTTTATGAGCGTCGCTGGTTCACACCGGGACAGACGCGTGTCGTGACGCTGACGCATCGCTCGGCGATGACGGGTGAGGAGTACGCGATTCCGTTTGGCATGAACATCCTCGTGGAGGCGATGGATCGTCCGGATTTCCGCCTTGCATGTGAGATCTGTGAGGACGTCTGGGTGCTGGATCCGCCATCGACCCGCCATGTGCTCGCCGGTGCGACCGTGATCGCGAACACCTCGGCCTCCGATGAGACCGTCGGCAAAGACAGCTACCGTCGGGAGCTGATCCGCTCGACCAGTGCGCGGCTTGTGTCCGTCTACTGTTATGCCAATGCTGGCGACGGGGAGTCTACCACGGACCTGGTCTTCGGTGGCCAGGATATCATCGCGGAGAACGGCTCCGTCGTGACGGAAGGAAAGCGCTTCAACACCGGTCTTTACATCGCAGATGTCGACCTCCAGCGCATCATGCAGGAGCGTGCCCGCATGACGACCTTCCCGGAGATCGATGATGCGCTCCGTGACGAGTACAGCATCGTGAAGTTCCGCTTCACGCCGGTAGCCGAGAAGACGGGCGAGGGCGTGGGTCCGGCGAAGGAAATCGCCGGGGGCGCGGCACAGACATCGGACGATGCGGAGAATACTTCGCCTGCAGCCGCACAGCCGCGCAAGAAGTCCTTCGAGGAGGTCTTCGCGGCGTACGTCGGTCAGCAGGCGCCGACCGCGGTGACAGCGACCGGCGCGTCAGCGCAGACGGGCGTCGGCGGGGCGTCCCGGGCGGCCACCGGTGTAGTGGCGGAGACATTGGCCGGACAGCTCGCGGCGGACGCAGCCGACCTCCGACGCTATGTCGACCCGAAGCCGTTCGTACCGAGCAGCGCGGCGGAGCGTCATGCCCGCTGTGATGAGATCTTCACGATCCAGGCGCTCGGTCTTAAGAAGCGACTCGAGCACACCGGCTGTCAGTCGGCCGTGGTCGGCATCTCCGGCGGCCTCGACTCGACCCTGGCGCTGCTCGTCATCGCGCGCGCCTTCGATATGCTGGGTCTGCCACGTGAGAATATCATTTCCGTGACCATGCCGGCCTTCGGTACCACGGATCGCACATACAATAACGCGGTGACACTGACGCGTCTTCTGCACGCGACGCTGCGGGAGATCAACATCAAGGCCGCGGTGCTGCAGCATTTTCAGGATATCGGGCACGATCCGGAGGATCACTCTGTGGTCTACGAGAATGCGCAGGCGCGTGAACGGACGCAGATCCTTATGGACATCGCGAATCAGTCGAACGGCATCGTCATCGGCACCGGCGACCTCAGTGAGCTCGCGCTCGGCTGGGCGACCTACAACGCCGATCATATGTCGATGTATGGCGTCAATGCCGGCGTCCCGAAGACGCTGGTGCGCTACCTCGTCAAGTTCGTCGCGGATACTTCGGAGGACGCGGACCTCGCCCGCTGTCTGAACGACATCTTCGATACGCCGGTGAGTCCGGAGCTGCTGCCGCCGACCGGCGACGGCCAGATCAGCCAGAAGACCGAGGACCTCGTCGGCCCGTATGAGCTTCACGACTTCTTCCTGTACCAGATCCTGCGCTACGGCTTCAGCCCGCGGAAGGTGTACGCGCTCGCGCTCCACGCCTTCTCGGCAGAGAATCAGGTGGGGATGCAGGCGAAGAACGACGTGGTGGCGAAGAGTGATGAGGGAGTACAGCCTGTGGGTGAAGTGACGACAGCAGCGGCAGAGACATTGGCAGCGGGACAGGCGGAGGTCTATGACGCAGCGATGATCCTCAAGTGGCTTCGGAAGTTCTACTGGCGCTTCTTCTCACAGCAGTTCAAGCGCAGCTGCCTCCCGGACGGCCCGAAGGTCGGCTCCATCGCAGTCTCCCCGCGCGGTGATCTCCGTATGCCGAGCGACGCCGTCGTCCAGATCTGGATCGACGAGCTGAAGGAGCTGGACTGAAGCTACGATAAATAAACTAGTGACGATGGCCATCGTGCAGTCGGATGAAGATCCGGAAGCGCGGTGGCTTTTTTAATTGTCTGAAATAAGATATAACGCCAGGTTTGAGCTGTGATCCTTCAATTAGTTTAACGACCGACTTGAAAAATGTGGATAAACGAGCACTATTAATAATGCTAACGTTATCCATGAGAGGGCCGCGCGGAGCGCGGAGAGGCTCGTGGATGCCCCCGGGCGGCGAGGCCGTTTTGCCACGAAGTGGCAAAATCAAACGACAATGCCCGCGCCGAAGGCGCATATAATGGCATTGTCTCCTTGTATATCCATGAGTGAGGCAAGTATTTAAGAGTTTTAGGAGGCGCTGTGGAGCGAATTACATCCACTGGAAATAAACTGATCAGAGAGGTACGGGACCTCGAGAAAAAGGCGCGGGCGCGTCGCGAGAGCGGGCTCTTCATCGCGGAGGGCGAGCGGCTGTGCAGCGAGATTCCGGCGGCGTACATCGAGCGGATCTTCGTGGCAGACGATTATGACGGTCGCCTGCCGGAGGCTGCGGGCGATGGGGCGCAGCGGGCACTGAAAATCTTTCAGGTGCCGCGTGAGCTGATGGAGCACATGTCCGACACGAAAAACAGTCAGGGCATCCTCGCGGTGGTGCGACAGAAGAAGTACACGGAGCTTCCGGGCGACTTCTTCCTGATCCTCGATACGCTGCAGGATCCAGGCAACATGGGCACGATTTTCCGTACCGCGGAGGCGGCGGGGGTCGATGGCATCCTCATGAACCGCGACTGCGTGGATGTGTACTCGCCGAAGGTGGTGCGTGCGACGATGGGCGCGATGTTCCGTATGCCGTTTATGGTCAGCGATGACCTGCCGGCGGAGATTCAGCGCATGAAATCCGAGGGCGTGCAGGTCTACGCCGCGCATCTCCGGGGCACGAAGAACCACTGGGACTTCGACTATCGTCAGCCGACCGCGTTTATGATCGGCAACGAGGGTAACGGCCTCCAGGATGCAATCGCCGACCTGGCCGACACCTACCTCCGCATCCCGATGATGGGACACACGGAGTCGCTCAATGCAGGCGTCGCAGCGTCTGTGCTGATGTATGAAGTTTTACGTCAGCGAAGTTAACATGACACTAAGAAGAAAGGAAGAGGAATCAGATGATTGATTTAACTGGACGCGACTTTTTGAAATTACTTGACTATACACCGGAGGAAATCAATTATCTCCTCGATGTGGCTGCCCGTCTGAAGGCGGAGAAGAAGGCCGGTGCGCAGCCGGGACAGACCCTGCACAAGACGAGCTTTCCGGGTAAGAACATCGCCCTGATCTTCGAGAAGAACTCGACGAGAACGCGCTGCTCCTTCGAGGTGGCGGCGGCCGACCTCGGCATGGGCTCGACCTACCTCGGACCGACCGGTTCGCAGATCGGCAGCAAGGAGTCGATCGCGGATACCGCGCGCGTGCTGAGCCGTATGTACGACGGCATCGAGTACCGGGGCTTCGGCCAGGATCTCGTGGAGGAGCTCGCAAAGTACAGCGATGTGCCGGTCTGGAATGGACTGACGAACGAGTTCCATCCGACGCAGATGCTCGCCGACATGCTGACGATTCGTGAGCATCGTGGTGACCTGAAGGGCCAGAAGCTGGTGTATATGGGTGACGCCCGCTACAACATGGCGGATTCCTACATGGTCGTATGCGCGAAGCTCGGCATGCATTTCGTGGCCTGCGCACCGAAGGCGTACTGGCCGAACGCAGAGCTGATCGCGACCTGCCAGGCGGTGGCGGCAGAGACTGGAGCGACGCTCAGCTTCACGGAGAGCGTGCCGGAGGCCTGCCAGGATGCAGACGTGATCTGCACCGATGTATGGGTATCCATGGGCGAGCCGGACGAGGTCTGGGCGCAGCGCATTCACGACCTCAAGCCGTATCAGGTCAATGCGGACGCTTTCCGCTACGCGAAAGACGACGCCATCTTCCTGCACTGTCTGCCGGCCTTCCACGACACAAACACGAAGATCGGCAAGCAGATCTACGAGAAGTATGGTCTCACCGAGATGGAAGTGTCTGATGAAATCTTCGAAGGCCCGCACAGCGTCGTCTTCGACGAAGCAGAGAACCGCATGCACACCATCAAGGCAGTGGTGTATACGACTCTCGGCGGTAAATAACGTAGGAGTTTTATGGCAAGAATCAATGTAGCAGGGCGGCAGCCGTCCCGCATGCTCGACATGGTGCATATCATCATCGGCATCGTGATCGTGGTGATGGCGGTGATGGCGTTTATCGATCCGACCGAAAATATGGTACTGTTTCCGCTGATCTTTTTCGCGGCCGCGATCCTGAAGATCGTGAGCGGAGCAAATACGATCCTGAACGCGAAGCGGGCACATGAGCACACGAGCCCACAGGGCACGATCGAACTCGTCGTCGGCATCCTCATCGCCGTACTCGGCGTGGTGTCAGCCGTAAGTGTCTGGGCAGTGTAAGAGTTTGTATCCATGCCTGCTTCTTCATATTCACGCGTGCATGAGAGGTCCGCAGTTTGTGGGACGGTGCGTAGATGGAAACGCAGATCAGCGGAGTATGCTGGATGTAGGCATTGGACAAATATAGAGTAACTCGGTTATGATGCGTGTCGTCATCGCCACGGAATGTAGGACAGGAGGGTAGTATGGCCAGAAAGAAAGCATCTGATGAGAAGACCACCAAAAAGAAGGTGAATGAAAAGCCGGAAATCAGCAAGGAGGAGCTCGTCAAGAAGATCGAAGCGCTCTGCAAGCAGGCGGAGCAGAACAAGAACACCATCAGCCAGGCCGATATCAATGACGCATTCCGTGATTATGCGATCACCGATGATCAGATGGACAGCATTGACCGCCTCATCGAGAACCGTGGCTTCGACATCGAGCCGCTCGAGGAGGAGCTCGACAGCTTCGAGGATGGTGATCTGCCGGATCTCGACGATGACGATGTCGTCGATGATGTCGTGGGTGAGGATGGTGTCGACGTCGAGGGTGTTGCATCCGATGACGAGGGCCCGAGCGAGGCAGAGTACAAGCAGGTCGAGGCAGAGAATGTCGACCTCGATGCGGTCGATCTCCTCGAGGGGATCGGTACCGAGGACCCGGTGCGTATGTACCTGAAGGAGATCGGTACGGTCCCGCTGCTGTCTGTGGAGGAGGAGTACCGTCTCGCCGTGCGGAAGTCCCAGGGCGATGAGGTCGCGAAGCAGCGGCTCATCGAGGCAAACCTGCGTCTCGTGGTGTCCATCGCGAAGCGCTATACCGGTCGTGGCATGAGCTTCCTGGACCTCGTGCAGGAGGGCAACCTCGGTCTCATCAAGGGTGTCGAGAAGTTCGACCCGGAGAAGGGCTTCAAGCTTTCAACCTACGCGACCTGGTGGATCCGCCAGTCCGTAACGCGTGCGCTGGCCGATCAGGCGCGTACCATCCGTGTGCCGGTGCACATGGTCGAGACCATCAACAAGATGTCGAAGATGCAGCGTAAGCTGACGCTCGAGCTCGGCTATGAGCCGTCCATCAAGGAGCTCGCCGACCACCTGGACATGAGCGAGGAGAAGGTGCAGGAGATCATGCAGATCGCGCGTGAGCCGGCCTCCCTCGAGACCCCGATCGGTGAGGAGGATGACTCGAATCTCGGCGATTTCGTCGCGGATTCGAACGTCGTTTCACCAGAGGGCAATGTTGAGTCCGTGATGCTGCGCGAGCATATCGATACCCTGCTCGGCGATCTGAAGGAGCGTGAGCGTCAGGTTATCGTGCTCCGTTTCGGCCTCGAGGACGGTCATCCGAGAACCCTCGAGGAGGTCGGCAAAGAGTTTAACGTCACCCGTGAGCGTATCCGTCAGATCGAGGCAAAGGCGCTCCGCAAGCTGCGGAACCCGGTCAGATCGAAGAGAATCAGGGATTTCTTACAGTAAATCCATGAGAGGGCCGCGCGAAGCGCGGAGAGGCGCATGGATGCCCCCGCCGAAGGCGCATCTGATGGCATCGTCTCTTTGTACCATGAGAGGGAATTTATAGAGTGAATCAAGAAACCGAAGTGCCGGTATATATCAAACCGGAACCGAATACGAAGAACTACCAGCGTCTGATGGAGCAGGAGATCAGCCGGTGGCGGGAGCAACCGGGGCGACGTCCTCGGCTCCTTCTTCATAGCTGCTGCGCACCGTGCTCCAGTGCGGTGCTGGACGCGCTCTGTGCGGACTTCGATATCACACTGTTCTACTACAATCCGAATATTTCCACGGAGGCTGAGTTCACGCATCGCGTGGACGAGCTCCGGCGCTTCTGCCACGAAACGGGCATCGATGTGGAGCGGCAGGACAGCGCAGGGCATCTGCTCGGCGCCGTCGAGGTCGTCGTGCCACCGTATGATCACCGGGAGTTCCTCGCCATCGCGCGCGGCCACGAGCGGGATCCGGAGCGCGGCGAACGCTGCCACCTCTGCTACCGCCAGCGCCTCGAGCGCACCGCGGAGTACATGGAGGAGATGAACCAGGCATGCGCTGCGGCGCAGTGCAGCGAAGATTCGGCGAAAGAAAGATCGGCGGCATGTGCGGAAGCGCAGCGCGTGGAGAGCGGAGCGGAAGAGACAAACTATGTCGGAACGCATCGCCCATTTGACTATTTCTGCACGACGCTCACGCTGTCGCCGCTGAAGTCCTCGGAGGTGCTCAATGTCATCGGCGAGGACATCGGGAAGGCGCATGGACTTTCGTTTCTGCCGTCCGATTTCAAAAAGCGCGGCGGCTACCAGAAGTCGATCGAGCTCTCAAAGCAGTATGAGCTGTACCGGCAGAACTTCTGTGGCTGCGAGTTTAGCCGTTAACAGTCATTGATTTCGACATTCCAAAATCGTATTATGTATATAAGAAAAGCAAAGGAAGGGGAGCGATATGGTAACAGGCGAAGTAGATGTTATTAACGAGTCGGGTCTCCATTTAAGACCGGCCGGCGTGCTGACGCAGACATGCATCAAGTTTAAAAGCAATATCTATCTCTATAACGGAGATCGAAAGATCGTCGCGAAGTCCGTTCTCAACGTGATGGCCGCCGGTGTAAAGCAGGGTGCACATCTCCGCGTGGAGTGCGATGGACCAGATGAAGAGGAGGCTCTGCAGGCCGTGATCGAGGCCATCTCCACCGGTCTCGGCGAAGGCGTCAAGTACAGTAGTAAAGACCGATTATTTTGAGTGTAGGAGAGTGTAGGAGTTTGCATCAGGCAAACTCCGGAACGATATCCAGCAGAGCTAAGCTCTGCTTCCGAAGGGCTAAAACCGAAAAAATCAGCCGGGTGATTTTTCACCCGGCTGATTTTTTTCTATAGATTACCTGCTGAAATCGATGACCGCCTGTACAGCGTCCTGGATCTCCGGAAGCTCGATGCCTTCGACCGCACCGGCGTCCATATAGGCCGCGTTCTTCGGGTCCATCGGCAGCTTCGCCAGCACCTTGAGGCCGTGCTGTGCTGCGACTTCATCCACATGACTCTCGCCGAAGACATTGACCTTCTCACCGCAGTGCGGGCAGATGAGGTAGGACATGTTCTCGATGAGACCGATGACCGGCACACCCATCTTATCCGCCATGTTTACAGCCTTCGTCACGATCATGGAAACAAGGTCCTGCGGAGAGGTGACGATGACGATACCGTCGATCGGGAGGGACTGGAAAACAGTCAGCGGAACATCGCCGGTTCCTGGTGGCATGTCGACGAACATGTAGTCGACGTCCTTCCACTGAACCTCAGACCAGAACTGCTTGACGGCCTGTGCGATGAGGGAACCACGCCAGATGATCGGGTCGGTCTCGTTCTCGAGCAGGAGGTTCGAGGAGATGATTTCGATACCGTCGGCACTTCTGTCTGGAATCATGAGCTTGCCATCTGGGGTGACGCCGACGCCGTCATTCGACAGACCGAAGGCCTTCGGGATGGACGGACCGGTGATATCGGCATCGAGGATCGCAGTCTTGAAGCCGGCCTTGTGGGTGCCACAGGCGAGGAGGGAGGTGATGGTGGACTTGCCGACACCGCCCTTACCGGAAACGACGCCGATCACCTTCTTAACGCTGCAGCCATCTGCAAGCTTCGCGCGGAAATCCTCTGGATTTGCGTGGCGGGAAGCACAGTCGGAACCACAGGAACCGCAGTTGCCGTTGCAGCTGGAAGGACTCTGATTTTCTAATTCTGCCATATAAGTAAACTCCTTTCAGGATGTGAAGATACGCTCCATGGACTCGATGTTCATCGTGTACACGGATCACCATGAGTGCGCTGCCCCGGAAGAACGACGCGTATGCCCGAATCGTGACGCACGGTTTTGCACTCAACCTTATAACCATACCACAGAAAAAGGCTCCCGTCCATCCGACGGAGGCCCTTAGATTGTTCTAAATTCTATATTCGTAACAGTTCAGCCAGGGTGATTTTGTAAGCCGGATAATTTTTAAGGGATGTCCATACCGGGCGCGTAAATAGATAAAGGCAATCGAATGGGGGTGGACAAACAAAAAGAGACGCTCAGCATAGGCGTCTCGTAAAAATCAGCCGGGTGAGAAGCCTCCCCGCATGAACTGCTCCAAATTCGATCAGTCAAGAATGCTCAGGAACGCATCGAGTGACTTTCCGGTGTTGCCGGCGTTGTATACATAGCCGACGCTGCGGGATGGTACCGGGAACTGGGTCGGGATCTCGATGAGGCTGCCTTCGTCGAGCTCCTTCTGTACGAGTTCGCGGATCACGCAGCCGATGCCGATGCCGATCTTCGCGAAGTCCACGAGCAGATCCATCGTGGTGACCTCGAGGACCTGTGCCGGTTCGATGCCCATGGTCTTGAAGTAGTCATCGATATGACGACGGGTCATGTTGTTCTGGTCGAGGAGCATGACGTTGCCCTCCTGGAAAGGATCACAGTCCTCGCCGTACATCGCCTTCAGATTCTCGAGATACTGCGGTGTCGCGACGAAGGTGTCGTGAATCTGCTTCGGGTGAACGAAGCGGAGCTCCGAACGACGTGTGCGCGGCTCGGCGGTGAGACCGATATCGATTTTTTTCTGCTCGAGCAGAGCGAGTGTCTGTGCGGTCGACTGTGTGATGATCGACACACGGATGTTCGGATACTTCTGCATGAAGGTCTGGAGATATGGCAGCAGGATGTAGCGGCAGAGTGTCGTCGATACACCGATCTGCAGGTGGCCGATATTGAAATCCTTCATACGCTTCAGCTCGGTCTCCGCGTTATTGATATTATCAAACGCATCCTTAATATAGCGGTAGAGCACCGTGCCCTCCTCTGTCAGCGTAACACCGCGCGAATTCCGGTGAAAGAGCTTCGTATCGAGTCCGTCCTCGAGCTTCACGATGGACTTGGAGATCGCCGGCTGTGAGATATACAGCTTCTTCGCGGCCTTCGAAATGTTGCCGCAGCTCGCAACCTCGTAGAAAATTTTATAACCTGACAGATTCTGATCCATGATAATTCCCCCTAAGATAAGGTCGTCTGACCGTAACTGAACATATCGTCATGCGGCTGAGTGAATGCTTCCGATGACGTTCCTGCCCTTATCCGAATTTCTTCAACGCTTTAAAGCAAAGCAATGAATAAGAGTCATTTTTAATATAACATATTTTTTCGACATAACACAAGATTATTTGTAACATGTTTTGACATAACCTCGCAAATAATTGTGTGCAAAGTGCGAAAAACAAGTATAGGCAAAATAACGTACGGTGATAATGATTATCAAAAACATATATTATGATTATACCTGGAGGGGTGCTATAGTGTGTGAAAGAGTTTGCATAGAGCCACTAAATAAGAAGGAAAGCGCAACGTAGCGTCCTTGTCAGGATATAGAAGAGGAGTTAAGTATGGGAATGACGATGAGCCAGAAGATTCTGGCGAAGCATGCAGGACTGGAGTCGGTGAGCGCGGGGCAGCTGATCATGGCGGAGCTCGACCTCGTTCATGGCAACGATATCACGTCGCCGGTGGCGATCCGCGAGATGAAGAAGCTGGATCAGAAGGACGTGTTCGACCAGGAGAAGGTTGTACTGGTCATGGACCACTTCGTTCCGAATAAGGATATCACGAGTGCGAAGTGCACACAGATGTGCCGGAACTTCGCGCATGAGCAGGGGCTTACGAACTACTTCGATGTGGGACAGATGGGCATCGAACACGCGCTGATCCCGGAGAAGGGACTGATCGTCGCGGGTGAGCTTTCCGTCGGTGCGGACTCACATACCTGCACCTACGGCGCGCTCGGAGCATTCTCGACCGGTATTGGCTCCACCGATATGGCGGCGGCGATGGCGACCGGCAAGCTCTGGTTCAAGGTGCCGACGGCGATCCGGGTTAACATCATCGGCAAGAAGCAGAAGTGGGTGTCCGGTAAGGACGTCATCCTGCACCTGATCGGCGAGATCGGCGTGGATGGTGCACGCTACCAGTCCATCGAGTTCACCGGCCCGGGCGTCGCGGAGCTCAGCATGGACGACCGTTTCACGATCTGCAACATGGCGATCGAGGCGGGCGGAAAGAACGGTATCTTTCCGGTTGACGAGAAGACCATCGAGTATATGAAGGCGCATTCTACGAAGCCGTACACCGTTTACGAGGCGGACGCGGATGCGGAGTACACACGTGAGGTGACGATCGACCTCTCGACTCTGAAGTCGACGATTTCCTTCCCGCATCTTCCGGAGAACACCCACGAGCTCGGCAGCTTCGGGGACATCAAGATCGACCAGAGCGTCATCGGCTCCTGCACGAACGGACGTATCCAGGATATGCGCGAGGCGGCAGAGATCCTGCGTGGTCGCAAGGTGGCACCGGATGTACGCTGCATCGTCATCCCGGGCACCCAGGACATCTACATGCAGATGCTGAAGGAAGGCCTCGTCATGGACTTCATCGAAGCCGGCGCGGTCGTATCGACCCCGACCTGCGGACCATGCCTCGGCGGTTACATGGGTATCCTCGCACCGCATGAGCGCTGCGTCTCGACCACCAACCGTAACTTCGTCGGCCGTATGGGTGACACCACCTCCGAGATTTATCTCGCTTCCCCGGCCGTTGCAGCCACATCTGCCGTCACCGGTAAGATCTCAGGACCAGCTGACTTAGGACTTTAACTCCGGAATGAAAGGAAAATATATGAACGCAGAGGGTAAGGTTTTAAAATATGGCGACAATATCGACACGGATGTCATCATCCCGGCACGATATCTCGCGATTCAGGATAAGAAGGAGCTGGCATCCCACGCGATGGAGGACATCGACCAGGACTTTCTGAAGAAGCTTAATGCCGGCGACATCGTGGTCGCTGGCAAGAACTTCGGCTGTGGCTCCTCCCGTGAGCACGCGCCGCAGGTACTTCAGACCAGCGGCGTCGGCTGTGTCATCGCCGAAAGCTTCGCGCGTATCTTCTATCGGAACGCGCTGAATATCGGCTTTCCGATCATCGAGGCACCAGAGGCCGCCCAGGCCATCGCCGAGGGCGATCGGGTAAAGGTAGACTTCGATACCGGGCTCATAACCGACGAGACGACCGGAAAGACATTCCAGGGACAGCCGTTCCCGGAGTTTCTGCAGAAGATGATCGCTGCCGGCGGACTGATGGCTTACGTCAATCAGAATGGCGGAAAGATCTGATCACCAGAACGTTGAAAAAATCTGATCATAAAATTTGAAAAAACGAGGGGCAGTGTCCGGTGTGGACGCTGCCCCCTTTTCGCGCGAATCTTAAGAAAATCGTAATGGGGTCTGACCCCATTAAATTTTTCTAAACAGAATCTAAACTGGAGTTTATAGGGTCAGACCCCATAAACTTCCAGGAAGGATTTCAGGTACGTGACGGCCTTCGCCTCGTCGTCGAAGAGCGTATCCGAATACTGTGCATACCGGAGCTTATCGCGGTACTCGGCACGGAGCGCCGGCGTATAGATCTCACTGCACTCCGGGAGGAAGCAGCCGCTCACGCGCTGGTAGCAGTTCCGCGCACAGGCCTTCTTCCGCGCACTGCGGTCCACGAACTCGGCGAGCGACTGGTGGATCACCTGGTCCTCCGCCGGAAGATAGTAGTAGTGCTCGAAATCCGCGAAGAAGAGCTTTCGCTCCCCCTCGAAAAGCTGCACATAGAGCTCGACCGCGCTGCCCTCGGCGTGCAGCGCCCAGAAATCCCCCCTGAGATCCATCGGCTTCGGCAGTGTAAGCGCTGGCCAATGCTGGCGGCGGTCATCCGTCGCTTCGCGGGTGGCGTTTTCGTCGGCATCTGGCCAATGCAGGTGGCGATCATCCGTCGCTTCGCGGGTGTCGCTTCCGCCGGCATCTGTGTCATGCTGGCGGCGATCATCTGTCGCTTCGCGGGTGCCGTTTTCTACCGAAGCGTGCGCTGATGGAGGCATTGGCGAAAGAAACGTGAAGGAGAGGTGGACGAGCGGCGTGCTACCGTCCTGCAGGCGCTCATGCGCGCGGAGGCGGAAATCGCTGTGGGGCAGGCTGCGATAGCGAAGCAGCGGCAGCAGGTTCGGGAGGTTCGCGATGTCCTCGGCGTTGTGGAGAAGGAGCGTGTCGAGCAGCGCCGGTGCCTTCGTTTTCTGCCACTCGAAGTAAATCTCGATGAGCTCGCCGCCGGTGAAGCGATCCTCGCGGTCAATGCCGAGAAAACGCTCACAGCTTTTCAGCTTGAGATCCGGAAGGTCGAGCAGGTGCTTGAGCGGCCGGAATTTCTTGAACAGGTCGAAGCTCTCGACGGTGTCGAAGCTGTACGGCAGCCCATACTGCTCGAGCATGTGGCGGAGAAACGGGATGTCGAAGCCGTCGCCATTATAGGAAATCAGGATCTTTTTCGTGCGGAGCAGCTCGAAAAACGCCTGCAGCACCGCCGGCTCGTCCGCGACATCCTCGCAGAAGTACTGGAGAAGCGTCCAGTGACCGGCGGCTTTCGGCTCGCTACGGTCAGGCGAAGCGGTGATGTGGCTGGTCGGAGTGCTGGCGGCACTGAGTGCCGATGGAACGGAGATCTCAGCTTCGTCGGAAGAGACGGCGATGTTACTATCCTTTGCGATGGACGCATCCGCAGTGTACGTCAATATGCCGATCAGGTAGAGGCCGGCGCTGCGGGCGGAGAGACCGGTGGTCTCAATGTCAAAAAAGAGGACGTCCTCCGGGGCGCCGATCGTGTATATATCAGATGGAACAGGCTGTGTCAGAACTTTCTCGATGCAGATCATGTGGACCTTTCCCTTCATACTTGGTAAACTAAAGAACGATTCAGGTGCCGGAAATGCCGGCAGGCAGAGCCGCGGTACAGCGGTGGAATGCCTGCGGTTAGCGAGAACTAACATACGCCACTACTGTAGCATCTCAGCAGACATGCTACAAGTGTAGCGACTTGAATTTTCAAAATCAATGGTTTTAATTGACGAACACATGTTTTTGATATAACATAGAAGCAGCAAATCCGGGAAAAGGGAAATTCTGCGCAGCGGGAGGCCTAGGGGTCAGACCCACGCGTGAATTCAGTGCCCTCCTTATGCCTTTCAGAAGGGGGTCTGACCCCGGATCAGTAAGGGGTGGCCAGGGGCTGACCCCCGATGTTGAGGAGAATACAACATGATTCACTTTATACATGGAACGCTTAGCGATGTGGCCGATGGGCTGGTGGTCGTCGAGGCGGCCGGTGTCGGCTATGGTATCCACGTGCCGGCGTCGGTGATCGGCGCGCTGCCACCGATCGGCGAGGACATCAAAATCTATACATACTTTTCGCTGACGCAGAATGGTGTGGATCTCTATGGCTTCCTGAGTCCGGAGGACCGTGCGATGTTCACGATGCTGCTGACGGTCAGCGGCATCGGTCCGAAGGGAGCCCTCGGCATCCTTAGTGCGCTGACGCCGGATGATCTTCGGATGGCGATCGTGACCGGTGACAGTAAGGCGATTTCACGTGCACCGGGCGTCGGAAACAAGACCGCACAGCGCGTGGTGCTCGAGCTTAAGGATAAGCTTGATGCGACCGAGGTCTTCAGCTCGGCACTGGATCACGGTCATGGCGCTGGGGCAGCGGTGGATGCCGGTGCAGCCGCCGGTGTGTATGGTGCGCAGAAGGAAGCCGTGGAAGCTCTCGTGGCCCTCGGCTACTCGAACGTCGAGGCGAGCCGTGCCGTGAAGAAGGTCGAGCTCAGCGAAGGCATGACCGTGGATCAGATCCTGAAGGCGAGCCTGAAGAACCTGAATTTTTTATGAGGTATGAATTTTGGAACGTAGAGTAATCAATACAGATGAGACGGTAGAGGATCGGCAGCTGGAGCCGAAGATTCGTCCGCAGACGCTCGATGACTATATCGGCCAGAGTAAGCTGAAGGAGATGCTGAAGATCTATATTCAGGCGGCGAAGAACCGCGGAGAGTCCCTGGATCACTGCCTGTTTTACGGCCCACCGGGACTCGGCAAGACGACCATCAGTAACATCATCGCGAATGAGCTCGGGGTGAATATCAAGGTGACCTCGGGGCCGGCGATCGAGAAGCCGGGCGAGATCGCCGCGATTCTGAACGGACTTTCTGAGGGCGATGTGCTCTTCGTCGACGAGATCCACCGCCTGAACCGTCAGGTCGAGGAGGTGCTGTACCCGGCGATGGAGGATTTCGCCATCGATATCATGCTCGGAAAGGACTCCACCGCGCGCTCGATCCGCCTGGATCTCCCGCACTTCACGCTGATCGGTGCGACGACTCGTGCAGGCTTGCTGTCCGCACCGCTCCGTGACCGTTTCGGCATCATCACGAAGCTCGAGTTCTATACCACTGAAGAGCTGATGCAGATCGTACGACGTTCCGCGAAGGTGCTGAATGTAGACATTGACGACGCCGGCGCTGAGCGCATCGCGCTGCGCTCCCGCGGCACGCCTAGACTCGCGAACCGCCTGCTGAAGCGTGTGCGTGACTTCGCGGATGTCCGCTTCGACGGCCGCATCACCCAGGAGGTCGCCGATATGGCCCTCGACATCCTCGACGTCGATAAGCTCGGCCTCGACCAGAACGACCGGAACTACCTCATGACCATCATCGATAAGTTCTCCGGCGGACCGGTCGGCGTCGAAACCCTGGCCGCCGCTCTCGGCGAGGACAGCGGCACCATCGAGGACGTCTATGAGCCGTACCTCCTCATGAACGGACTTATCAACCGCACCCCGCGTGGCCGCGTCGCCACCGCAAACGCCTACCGGCACTTCGGACTGCCGTACCAGACGACGATGGAGCTGTAAGTGGACGTTTTCCGGGCGCTAGATTAGATGATGCTGTATCAAAACAACGAAAAATGAAATTCTCAAGTTACACTCTATAATCTGAATGATGGAGCTGTGGCAACCGCAAGCAATGTTACGATTAAGGACGAAAATATTGCGTTTGAGGTTGCGATTAATCAACTGAACGCAAGCCAAGGTACGGATATTGCTGCGGCGAGGACGAGCTGAGCAGTGAGCGGCAGCTTCGGTAAGTGAAGGATTCAGGGCTTAAAAATGAATGGTACAGTCAGGAGAGTAGTCTCTCTGTATTTAACTGCCTGAGATATAGGAGGTATATAGAAATGTCACATCTTCCACAAGAGCTGCTTGATCTTATTCGTGATGGTGAAAGCATCACCGTAGAGTTTAAGAAGTCAAGAACTGAAGTTACAAAAGATGTGTATGAAACCGTCTGCTCTTTTTCGAATAGGGATGGAGGGCACTTATTTCTTGGCGTAAAGGATAATGGAGAAATTCTCGGCATTGAGGAGGATAAGATTGACAAAGTTAAAAAGGAATTCGTAACCTCTATTAATAATGAGAACAAGATGTATCCGCCTCTTTATCTTACACCAGTTGAATACGAATATGACGGAAAGACAGTCTTATATGTCCGGGTGCCTGTTTCGCAGGACGTTTGTCGATGTGCTGGACGTATTTATGATCGAAATCATGAATCTGATATTGACATCACTCATCATTCTGATGAGGTTTACCGCCTGTATGCAAGAAAAAGTGGAAGTTTTTTTGTGAATAAGGTGTTTCCGGCATTTAGTATAAGTGATTTACGATCAGATTTAATAGAACGAGCAAAGAATATGACGCGCTCACGTATTAAGGATCATCCTTGGCTTAATATGACAAACGAGCAGATTGTCCGTAGCTCAGGTTTGATATTGAGAGATCAGGCATCTGGAAAAGAAGGAATTACACTTGCTGCCATTCTTCTTTTTGGAACGGATCAGTTAATAATGTCGGTATTACCACAGCATAAGACAGATGCCATTTTTCGTGTATTGAACACAGATCGTTATGATGATCGGGATGTTGTTCTCACAAACCTGATCGAGAGCTATGACAGATTAATGGCTTTTGGAAAAAAGCATCTGAATGATACTTTTTATCTGGATGGAGATCAAAGTGTATCTCCAAGGGATAATATCCTGAGAGAGATAGTATCTAACCTGCTGGTGCATCGGGATTTCTCAAATGCTTATGTGGCTAAGCTGGTTATTGAAAAAAATCAAATTTTTACGGAAAATGCCAATCTTTCTCATGGGCATGGGGCGTTGAATTTTGCAACCTTTGAGCCATTTCCCAAGAATCCTCCGATTTCAAAGATTTTTAGAGAAATCGGCCTTGCAGATGAATTAGGCTCTGGCATGAGAAACACTTATAAATATACGAAGATATATTCTGGTGCGGAACCGCAATTTGTGGAAGGAAATATCTTTCGTATAACGGTTCCTTTGACTGAAATTGCTACAGCTACCGTTGGCCCGAATAATTATAGTTCCGCTGATGACAGAATAAATGACAGAATAAATGACAGAATAAATGACAGAATAAATGACAGAATAATTATAATCGGGAATCTATCTAAAACAGAGAAAAGTGTTCTCAATGAAATGCAGAAGAATCCGTATCTAACTGGAGACGAAATAGGCGAGCAACTCGGCGTAAGCACAAGCACAGTTGTTCGCGCGACGAAGAAATTGAAAGATTTGGGCATAGTGAATAGAATAGGGTCAAATAAGATTGGGTACTGGGATGTGAATCTGTGAGATTTCATAATATTAAAGAATACATTACGATGTGCATCTATCTGAAAAATGGTAGATGCATTTCTTATATCCGGCATTAAGAGAAAGAACCTTTGAACTTTTGAACTGTAAGGAAGCGGCGGGGTGCTTAAGTTCTGATATCCATTTCGTATTTTTCGCAGTAAACTTATTTCGGTAGCCGGCGATCGATATTTGAGGAGTTTGTTATGAAGAAAAAATCATTACTTCTGATGGCTTTTGGCGCTTTGAGCGTTTTCATGAGCTTGAATTCTTTTGCAAATCAGTGGGTACAGTTTGGGCAAAATTGGGCATACTATCAGGATGATGGCACATTCGCCAAGAATCAGTGGATTGGAAACTATTACCTGGGGCTGATGGCATTATGTTAACAAACTCAATAACACCAGATGGGGGTTATGTTGGAGCTGATGGTAGCAAGCAATCTAGGGATGCCTGGAAAGAGAATCAGAAGGTATCAGCGTAGTATGCAGATATTATTTCATACATTGCAATGTTTGCTCGCGGAGAAGTGGACTTCTTAGATCCTCAGTATAAATCATATAGCGCATACTATCTGCCGACGGATGCGCTGATCAACCGAGAAAACAGATTTGGGTATGTTTTGAGAGATATAGATTCCGATGGGGTTGATGAATTGCTTCTTACAAGCGGTGAGTATGGTGAATTGTATGATTATATTTATGCTATTGTAACGTTAAAAGATGGGAAGGCATATCCTGTTGCTTATGAGGGAGGCGCCAGAAATCGATTTTATCTTTGCCAGAATAATATCATCTCAAATGAAGGATCAAATGGAGCTGCATATTCTGTATCTAAGTATTATAGAGTGGTTAACGGAAAACTCATTCGGATAGAATCGGTCTATTCAGAACAAGGCAAAGATTGCATAATCTGGTATAATTCGGTTAATCATTCAGCACCTAAGCAGATTAGTAGGACTGAAGCAGAACAGATTCAAAACAATTATGTACACCAGGCACTCACTCCGGTGATTATCAAGTAAGGAATATTATGGATCGAAAAGAGCTACTATATGAAAAGAGCTTGTCATATGATCAGCAAATTCATTATTTGCTCAAAAAATATGGGGCTGCTAAGTTTGATTACTTTTGTAAACCTAATTTCAAGTCAAAAAATACACATAAATTATCCAGAACAAACGAAGGGTTAATTTGTCACCATATTTTTGAAAAGTATGCCATTCGTCTATCTGATTCAATTAGTGCTAGTCAAGCTCCCTATGAATATCAAAAGGCAGAGAATCTGTGCTATTGTAACTACCTTGAACATTATATTTTACATAAAAAAATCGCATATGATTATGAAGCATATTACAACGAAGATAATCAGCGGTTAGTTCGCGAAAGGACTGAACCAAGGAAGATTGACTGGAATACTAAATCTGCCTATAACATGAAAAATATGATCCCGATGAATGGCGGAATGGACTTGATAGGAAGAGAAATAAATGCATTATATCAATTAAATGGATCTACGGTTCCTTGGAAGCACATGTGTTACTTGGAAATCAACAATAATTTCGAAGAATATACGGATATTCTTGCAGAAATGATCCAAAAGGCTATTGATTCTTTTGACGGTAATAAGGAATATAAATCAAAATATAGAGTCGGAGCTAAATTTCATAGCGGGGCAGAAATACTTGAAATTAAAAAAAATGAGTTTTTACCAGAAAAAGAAGAATTGGATGAGTGCTATATTCGTTTCGCTGATGGACATTGTAAATGGATTTTGAGAAAGTATTTTGATCGAGGAAATTATGATAAATGTGTTAAGGAAATGATAGAGTCTTTATCATGTGATTGGGATGGAAAAATAGTCCAAGCTATCGCAGATTCAGTGACTTCAAAAGTAAGATTATAAAATGAGTTTTGTAGTTTAGAATATATAACTTTTTGTTAAAACGTATTTGCCTTCAATTATATTAGGCGCACACAATTTAGCATTAAATTATAAAACTGCGGAGGTGCTAGGGTGGCAAGACCTTTCAGTGCTACGGATGCAAAACGAGTAATCCAGAGGCATCAGAATATTATAAAACAACTGAATATTGCCGTTTCCTTTGCGGATAAGTATCGTGACCAGGTTAAAGAGGCGTCGGATGTATTAGTGGCGCAGGAAGTGCTCAAGGTTCTTGAGGATATCCCAATAGAGGAAATCAATCGAGACAAACGCGGAATCCGAGTGAAGGCGCTTAGAGACTATGGCTACAGATCAATCGCAGACATTTCGTCTGCTTCTGTATACACGATTGCTTCTGTTCATGGGATAAGCGAGGATGCTGCTTTTTCGATTAAGCGAATCGTAGATGATATTGTTTCCAAGACGAGACAGGGAACGAAGATTAAACTCAGTTCGGATAATCGATCACGAGAAGCTACGGCGCTTGTGCTTGCGTTATCTCGATATCACCGTAGTCAACTGATTGCTGATGAGTGCAGGAGACTTCTCAATAAGAATCAGCAAACGATTGAGTATGCTATTGAGGACCTGGATTCTGCAGCGGGTAACTTCAAATGGCTCTTTTCGCCTAAAGCAAAGAAGCAAAAAGCTGCCGATGCATTTGCTACGTTAGAGAGTCTTGTGAACGGTAGCTATGGACAGGCAGCAGCATCACAGATTTCTGATTCTGAAGAGATTGATCGAAGCTCAAACAGTGAAGCGTGGCAGGATTTTACGACGAATCCAGTTCGGTTCTTTAATGAGCTAGAAGATATCAACCCAGGCGTACTGGGAAATGATGACTCTGTGTATGGACTGCCGGAAGATCTGGCGAGAGAAATTCAGGAGGAATGTTTTTTCCCGGATGGGCTTCTTTGCGAATTGCGACGTTACCAGGAGTGGGGCGTAAAATATACTCTTCATCAGGAACGAGTTCTTCTCGGCGATGAGATGGGCTTAGGCAAAACGGTTCAGGCCATCGCAACGATGGTCTCGTTGCGTAATACAGGAGGAACACATTTCGTCGTTGTCTGTCCGGCAAGCGTTATTACAAACTGGGGCCGTGAAATCAGAAAAATGAGCCGACTCAGTGTAACGAAAATCCATGGTGCTGGACGCAAAGCAGCGCTTCAGTCCTGGATCAGGACAGGTGGTGTTGCATTGACCACATATGAAACGACGGCATATTTTGATCTTCCAGATGAGTTTAAATTCAAACTGATGGTGGTTGATGAAGCTCACTATATAAAAAATCCAGAGGCAAGAAGAAGCATCAACGTAAAGAATATCAGCACACATGCAGAACGCCTAATGTTCATGACGGGTACTGCGCTGGAAAATAAAGTCGATGAAATGATTTCGCTGATACAGATTCTTCAACCTCGAATTGCCGCAGAGGTTCAGAATATGGCATTTATGTCAGCTGCGCCACAATTCAGAAAAGCAGTAGCGCCGGTTTATTACCGTAGAAAAAGAGAAGATGTTCTTACGGAGTTGCCAGAATTGATTGAGAGCAAAGAATGGTGTACTTTGTCCTACAATGAAACGGAGGCATATGAACAGGCGGTTCTGTCTAAAAATTATTCAGAAGCAAGACGGGTTTCCTGGAATGTCGATGATCTGAAGGACTCTTCGAAAGCTAAGAGATTACTGGAACTTGTTGCAGAGGCTGAATCTGAAGGACGAAAAGTTATTGTGTTCTCGTTCTTCCTTGATACCATTCGGAAGGTGACAAAACTGCTTGGCAATCGGTGTACGAATCCAATCAACGGATCTGTTACGCCTCAACGCAGGCAGGAAATTATTGATGAGTTTGATAAAGCTCCTGCGGGAACTGTCCTGGTGGCACAGATTCAGTCTGGTGGAACCGGACTGAATATTCAGTCGGCCAGTGTTGTTGTTCTCTGCGAGCCGCAATTCAAGCCTTCAATTGAAAATCAGGCAATATCAAGAGCGTACCGTATGGGGCAGACCAGAAATGTTCTTGTATATCGTCTTTTATGTGAAAATACGGTTGATGAAAAAATAATGTCAACCCTGGAGAGTAAACAGGCTATATTTGATGCTTTCGCTGATAAATCCGTGGCTGCTATGGAAAATCAGGAATTAGATGATCGTACCTTCGGAAACATCATAAAAGAAGAGATTGACCGTATTAATGCCAAATACAGCTATAAGAATGACACAAAAAACAACCGGGGAAATGATGCTGCGGCGACTGTGCGATGAGTAGTTGCGGTAGCTTCGAGGTGTGAAAGGAGGACGGCATGAACTTAAAGGAGCAACAGTATGTGTGCACGCTGGCGCGGTGCCGAAACCTTTCCAGGGCGGCGGAGGCGCTGTTTATCTCACCGTCTGCGCTGAGTGTGTATATCAGTAAGCTCGAGAAGAGTCTCGGCGTACCGCTGTTTAAGCGTGTGGGGAAGGAAAAATCCTTCGTTCTGACGTCGATCGGAGAGGAGTATGTGCAGCGGGCGGAGAAGATGCTGGAGATGAAGGCGGAGTTCGACGATCTTCTGAAGCGGGAGCAGAAGAAGGAGCAGCCGGTGATTCGTATCGGTATACAGCAGCGAAGAGCGATTTCGATGGTGCCGGAGGTGCTGGCCCGTTTTAAGGAACGCTATCCGGATGTGGAGCTGGTTTTCCACGATCTTGTCGTCGCGGATCTGAAGCAGATGTTTAAAGAAAATGCGATCGATTTCATGGTTTCAAACTTCCTGGAGGAGCTTCCGGATACGGTGTATCACGAAATTGCGAAGGAACCGGTGCTGCTGGCGCTTCCAGATACGCATCCGGCGATTCAGTATGCTTATTCCGTGGAGGGCGATGCTTTTCAGCATCTCGATCTTTCCTATCTTGACTGGGAGACGTTTATCGTGCCACTGCCGGATCAGAGTATGCGCAGAACGGTAGACCGCATCTTCCGGGAGAATCATATCCATCCGAAACGCCTGATCGAAATTGGCCATTTCGATATCATCATGTCGATGGTGAACCAGGGGATGGGCGTCGGTTTTAACCGTCTCGGGTATCTGTCGGATATGCAGAGATTCGAGCATGTGCGCTATTTCCTGATCAATCGGGAAGCGGAGACCTCCAGCTTCAGGCTCGCTTATCGAAAAGGGCATGTGCTGAGCGATTGCGAGCAGCATCTGATCAGCATCATCGAGGAAACGATTTGTCGGAAGCTTACTTATAAAGAGTAACGGAGCGAACAGAGAATCCGTTCTGCATCAAGCTTTTTTTAATGGAGCGTTCGGAACAATCAAGTAGCCTGCGATTTTCACGAAAATGCTGGAATCCGTGCTGCATTAAGTTTCCTTTAATGAAGCATTTGAAAAAATCAAATGGCACGCGATTTCCGCTCTTGCTATAATGTTATACAAAGAAACAATATCATAAAGAAGGGGAATATTAACTATGGCAACGAAGAAAAAATTTCATGTGCCTCACAGCTTCATGATTGTGTTTTCGATCATCGTGTGTGCTGTGCTTCTGACCTGGATCATCCCGGCGGGTGAGTATGTACGTGTGGAGAATGCAGACGGCATCAAGGTCATCGATCCGACGCAGTTCAGCTATGTCGATCGTACACCGGTGAATCCGTTCCTGATCCCGATGTATATCGTGAATGCGTTTGTAAAGCGTGTCGATATCATGCTGGTTATCCTGTTTTCGGGTGCGGCTTTCCACATGCTGACGCAGTCTGGTTCACTGCAGGCGGTGATCGCGAAGCTCGCGAAGAAGTTTTCCAACAACCTGTATGTATTTATCCCGATTCTGACGCTGATGTTCGGTCTCATCTGCACGACCCAGGGTGTCAACATGTTCATCGCGTTCGCACCGGTGATGGTTATGCTTGCACTGGCGATCGGTCTGGA
Source organism: Oribacterium sp. P9 (assembly GCF_046365365.1). Lineage (NCBI taxonomy): Bacteria > Bacillati > Bacillota > Clostridia > Lachnospirales > Lachnospiraceae > Oribacterium > Oribacterium sp. P9. The sequence goes on from NZ_JBKEIS010000006.1 coordinate 61,703, forward strand.
CTCGATCACAGGTGCAGCCATCATCCTGCTCGGTGGCGCCATCGGATTTTCGACGGGAACGCTGAACCCGAATACGACGGTTGTAGCACAGAAGATCGCGGAGCTGCCGCTGTACTCCGGCATCAGCTACCGCTGGGTATGCTTCGCTGTGTACTATGTGATCACGAACATCTTTCTCGTGCGCTATGCACTGAAGATTCAGAAGGACCCGACGAAGAGCCCGATGTATGAGCTTGACCAGAAGAGTGAGTTCCGCACAGCCGGCGGTCTGGATGATTTCGGGACCATCGATCTGCGAAAGATCTTAAATATCGTCGCACTCGTGGTTTCGCTTGCGGTCGTGATCTATGGCAGCATCAAGCTGGGCTGGGATATGCCAGAGATGGCGGCGATGTTCATCTGGCTCGCCATCGTGGTCGGCATCATTTCCGGTTTCGATACGGATACAATCTGTAAGAACTTCCTCGAGGGCTGCAAGAAGATGATGTCTGCGATGATCATCATCGGCCTCGCACAGTCCATCAGTGCCATCATGAAGGATGGTAAGATCATCGATACCGTCGTACATGCCCTCGCGGGCGGACTCGGCAGTGTGCCGACGCTTCTGCAGGCACCGGCGATGCTGATTGCGAACACCATCATCAACGTGTTCCTGACCTCCGGCTCCGGACAGGCCGCAGCGGTGATGCCGATCATGGTGCCGCTTTCCGACCTTATCGGTGTGACGAGACAGACCGCGGTGCTCGCCTTTAACTTCGGTGACGGCTTCTGTAACTACATCCTGCCGACCTCGACTGCACTCATGGGCATCATCAGTGCCTGCAACATCCCGTATGATCGCTGGATGCGCTTCATGTGGCAGATGTTTGCCATCTGGCTGGTGGTCGGTACAGTGCTGCTGGTGATCGCGCAGATCATCCACTTCGGACCGATGTAAGGAGAAAGTACTATGAGCGATAAGAAGACTTTATTTGCTGCGATCGATGCACAGCGGGATACGCTCTGCTCGATGGCGGACCAGATTTTCGATCATCCGGAATATGATGGAGAAGAGGTGTTTGCCAGCGGACTGCTGACCGATTATCTTCGTGCACATGGCTTCGAGGTCGAGATGGGCGTCGGCGGATTCAAGACGGCGTTCCGTGCGACCTTCAAGCATGGCGAGGGCGGTCCGAAGCTCGGCATCCTCTGCGAGTACGATGCACTTCGGAACCTCGGACATGGCTGCGGCCATCATATGCAGGGGCCGGGCTGCCTCGGTGCCGCGGTGGCACTGAAGAACATGGACGGTGCGGAGCCGTTCGAGCTCATCATCTATGGTACACCGGCCGAGGAAACGTTCGGCAGTAAGGTGCAGATGCTGGAGCGTGGCTGCTTCCGTGAACTGGATGTCGCCTTCATGATGCATGGCGGTCCGAATACCTGCACGGATGTGAAGTGCCTCGCGCAGAAAAGCTTCAACGTGACCTTCCACGGAAAGCGCGCGCATGCCGCACTGGCACCGGAGAAGGGCAGAAGTGCCTTCGATGCCATGCTGGTCGCATTCCAGGGCGTCGAGTTCCTGCGGGAGCATGTGCCGGATGATGTGCGCATGCACTACTGCATGACCGAGCTTCCAGGCCCGTCCAATGTCGTGCCGGCGACGGCAAAGGGTGAGTTTTCACTGCGTTCCTTCTCAAAGAAGGAGCTCGAGGACATCAGCGTCCGCTTCCAGGACATCATCAAGGGCGCCGCGTTGATCGCCGGCGTCGACTATGAGATCAAGGACGGCACCTTCTTCTTCAACAAGATTCCGGTGCTTCTTCTGAATCAGCTTCTGATGGACAATGCTGAGCTCGCGGGTGCTCCGCAGCTCGCGCCGCCACGTGAGAAGACCGGTTCGACCGATTTCGGCAATGTTATGTACGAGATTCCGGGTTCCTGCATCCGTGTCGCGTTCGTACCGGAGGGAACCGCTTCCCACTCCCAGGAGTTCGTAGACGCCGGAAAGAGCGACGCCGCGCATAACTGTGTGATCTACGGTGCAAAGAGCATCGCCGGTGCATGCTATGACCTGCTGCATACCGAGGGTCTCCTCGATGCGGTCAAGGCAGAATATGCGGAGAATAAGAAGAAATATCAGTGATTTTCGAGCGAAAATCGTGTATGATAGAAGCCGTGTGAGGCATACAGCAGAGTGGTTTGCGAATACTTCAGACAAAAGATCTCCGCAGGCAGCGATTCGGAAAGTGCATCGTGTGCGGAAATCAGACAATCGAAAAGAAATGCAGCTGCATTGATTATAGTTCAGACTATTTTCGTGCAGCCGCATACCGATGAGAGGGCTGACATGAATGTCGGCCCTCTTTTTGATTGCGTGAAAAGGCATGTGAAAATGATAGCGAAGACGAAGTGGAGCATGGAAAGATCGATGGTCGAAATCACATAAGGCGGATGGGAAACAGACATCCCATGCGGAAGCTGGGTGTCATAAAAATAAGAACCTGGAAGAGGAGGAAACATAAATGAAAACGATTTTAGTGAAGAATCAGAAGAAGTGGAGAGAAACCGGGCTTGATATCCTGGGGGATTTCGCGGGGGCGCTGCTGCAGGCCATCGGTGTCTGGTGCTTCATCGAGCCGAGCCGCATCGCGCCGGGCGGGGTGTCTGGCATCGCACTGATGATCAACCATCTGTTCGGCTTACCGATCGGTGCACTCAGCCTCGCCATCAACATCCCACTGCTGCTGGCGTCCTGGCTGCTGCTGAATCGCGGGATGACACTGAAGACCATCCGCACGGTCATCTTCATGAGCGTGATCCAGGATCTCGTGTCGGCGCTCTGTCCGTGGCAGTACGCAGGAGACCGCCTCGTATCCTGCGCCTTCGGCGGCATCTTCGTGGGCGTCGGCCTGGCACTGATCTTCATGCGAAACTCGACGAGCGGCGGTGGCGATATCCTCGCGAAGCTTCTTCAGAAGCGTTTCCCCTATATGCAGACCGGCTATGCCATCATGCTGGTGGACTTCGTGATCGTCACGGTCTCCGTGCTGGTCTTCGGTGAGATCGAAGCGGCGCTGTACGGCATCATCTCCATCGTCTGTACTACCCAGTCGATGGATGCGCTTCTCTATGGACTGAACCGCGGCAGCCTGATCACGATCCACTCTGTGAAAAACGAAGAAATCGCGCATGAAATCATGGAAACCATGGACCGTGGTACCACCTTCTATAAAAGCATCGGCGGTTTCAGCGGCAAGGAATGCCTCACCCTCACCTGCGCCGTCGACCGTAAGCAGTTTCCGATCGTGAAGGAAATCATCGACCGCCACGACCCGCACGCTTTTGTCATCGTCTCCCCGACGAAGGAAACCTACGGCGAAGGCTTCATCGACGACCCACGGAAGCTTTGAGCGAAGTTTACAGTTCAGGCTCCGGGTCCCCCACCGCTGCCATCGCTTGCGGTTGCATCGCGCTTGCGGGCTATGTTATAATAAGTGGTCGAAAACATGGCGAACACCGTGAGGCATAGGCGCGTTCACCCGTGCTTCATGGACGTAAGAGATAGAGGAGTAACAGTTTCATGGCAGGAAAGAATTCTGTAGAGGTCGTAATCAATGGCAAGATCTACCAGCTGGCGGGGAGTGAGTCCGAGAGCTATATGCATGAGGTAGCGAGCTACCTGAACCAGAAAATTCTCGATTTTCAGAAGGAGACCATGGGCTACAACAAGCTCGATGACAGCATCAAGGCACTTCTCCTCGAGGTGAACATCTGTGACGATCTCTTCAAGGAGCGGAAGAGAAGCCGTGACATCCAGCAGGCGCGGGATGATGCGGAGCGCGAGAGCTATGCTGCGAAGCATGACCTCGTGAATATGCAGATGAAGCTCGAGACGACCCTTCGCGAGCTCGAGAACACGCAGAAGAAGCTGGCGGAGCTCGAGGCGAAGCAGGCAGCGCAGGATGCGCGTGATCGTGCGCTTGCATCCACGAAGAAATAAAGAAAATGAAAATCAAACGAGATAAACGTGTAGAGCTGCTGGCCCCGGCCGGTTCGTTCCAGTCCGTGGTCGCGGCGGTCAATGCCGGCGCCGACGCGGTATACATGGGCGGCCGTCGCTTCGGTGCCCGCGCCTACGCAGATTCAGCACAGGCCGAGGGGGAAGATATGGTGATGGAGGCGATCCGTTACTGTCATCTCTTCTCGGTAAAACTATATATGACGGTAAATATACTCTTTAAGGACGACGAACTTAAGGAGCTTTTTTCGTACATAAAACCCTACTACGAGGAGGGCGTCGACGGCCTCATCATACAGGATCTCGGCGCCGTACGCGTGATCAGGTCAATGTTTCCGGACCTCGAGGTACATGCCAGCACGCAGCAGACCATCACCAGCGTGGCCGGTGCCCGGATGGCGCAGCGCTTCGGCATGACCCGGGCGGTGCTCTCCCGGGAGCTCAGTCTCCAGGAGATCCGGAAGATTCATGACGAAAGCGGCATGGAGCTCGAGGTTTTCTGCCACGGCGCGATGTGCTATAGCTACTCCGGTGCCTGCTTCATGTCCTCGCTCCTCGGCGGCCGTTCCGGCAACCGCGGACGCTGCGCCGGCACCTGCCGTCTCTGCTATGAGACTGCAGGGCAGAAGGGCTACTACCTCAGCATGAAGGATATGCAGACGATCGAGCTGCTGCCGGAGCTGATCGAAGCCGGTGCCTACAGCTTTAAGATCGAGGGCCGTATGAAGTCCCCGCTGTACACCGCGGGGGTCGTCAGCGTCTACCGCAAGTACCTCGACCTCGCGCTCGACTGCATTGACCGAAAACAGGGGGCAGCGAAGCACGGCAGTATGTCGGGCTACCGCGTGGCCGAGGAGGACCTCCGGACGCTGCGCGAGATCTTCGACCGCGGCGGCACCAGCAGCTATCTGAAGAAGCATAACGGCGCGGACATGATCGCGCTGTCGGAGAAGAAGTTCCGTGCGGTGGATCAGACGGTGACGGACCGCATCCAGGCCGCGTACATCGACCGCAACCGGACGATCACGGTGGACGCCGTGATGGACATGACGGTGGGCGCGCCGGCGGTGCTGACCCTCAGCGACGCAGCCGGTCGCATGGTGACCGCGGTGTCGGAGGACCTCGTGCTCCCAGCCGAGCAGCGGCCGGTGCAGGCGACGGAGGTCGAGGCGCGGCTCCGGAAAACCGGTGGCACCGCATTTACATTAGGAAACGTACAGGTATCGGTTCATGGCGATGCGTTCTATCCGGTCGGAAAGCTGAATGAGCTTCGCCGGACCGCACTCGAGATGTATGAAGAGGAGATTTTAAGTGGCTCGCAGAGAATATACGCAGCACAATCAGATAGATAAGCGGAAGCATGCTTCGGCGTCCGCGGGTCGAAGAGAAAAGCCGACCGAAACCGGACGAAGAAACGACCATGCGAGGACAGAGCGCAGTGCAGCTCCGAAGCGCGGTGGGGACAGTGCGCCTGGTGAGAACCGTCGCGCGGGTGAACGGGCGCAGATAAAGCACACGTCGGTGGCATGGACGGCGGCCGGAGTCGCGGCGCGTGACTGGGCGCTGCCGGTGGCGGTGACGGTCGAGACGGAGGCGCAGCTCGCGGAGGTGCTGAAGCACAACGCAGTCGCGCTCGTGTACCTCGACGAAGCCTGCTTCACGGATTTCGCCGCACTGATCCGGCGGGTGCATGCCGCCGGAAAGCAGGCGGGGCTTCGCCTACGCCGCATCGAGCGCGACTTCGACGCGAACGGGCGAAAGGCGGAAAACAGCGCCGAGCTTCTGAGCGGACTCTGGAAAGCGGAGCGTCTCCCAGATGCTCTTCTGGTGCGGAACCTCGATGAGGCGATGCTGCTCGAGGATTTCTTCGGGGCGCATCCGGAGCTCGGGGCACGCATCCGCCGGAACTTCGACTATACGGTATACGGCTACAATCAGGAAGCGATCCAGGCGCTGGTATCACTCGGTGCCGACGGACTCACCTATCCGATCGAGCTCACGTACTACGAGTGCCGGAAGCTTCGGGAGAAACTTCGGAGCAGTGTCCATGGTGCCGACGGCACCCGCGGCACGAATGCGGATGCCGTCGAAGGAGAGAGCACTCCGGTGCCGGCAGCTGCGCGGGCGGGTGCTGACGCAGAAGCCGACAGCATTGGCCTCGGCGAGCTGCCGTTCGAGCTGATGATCTACGGGCATCTGCCGATGATGGTGAGTGCGAACTGTATACAGCGGACGAGTGCGCGCTGTGATCACGGCAACCGGATCCTGGAGCTGCGCGACCGCATGGGCAAGGATATGCCGGTGCGCTGCTACTGTACGTACTGCTACAATCAGATCTTCAACGCCGAGCCGCTCGTGCTCTACGATCTGCCGGATGAGGTGCGCGCGCTGCAGCCGCAGTGCCTGCGCTACGATTTCTCGGTGGAGCCGGCAGCGGTGGTGCGGCAGGTGCTCGAGGGCGCGGTGCCGCGCAGCATGACGCGCGGGCATTTCCGTCACGGGATCGAGTGAAGGATGAATCATGATTAATCTTTTTATCACGGCGTCGAAGTACATTCAGCTGCTGCTGATCGTGCTTTACACCTATTGCAATTTCCGATATCTGTCCATCACGGACCAGGAGGACGCGGACCCGCTCTGCGACTGGCAGCTCCGTATCATCCTGCTGGTTCATTTTCTGATGAACTGTATCATCTATCTGAAGACGGCGGACATGAGCGCGGTGTGGTTCTACCTCCTGCAGCTCGCGTTTTTCCTGCTGTACACCTTCGGGGCGCAGCGGCTCTACCGGAACATCAACCGGCTGCTGCTGAACAACACGGTGTTTTTCCTGACCTACGGACTCATCATGCTGGAACGCCTCGATGCGTCGAAGGCGATGAAGCAGTTCGTGATCATCGTCGGGGCGGCGGCACTCACGCTTGTCATCCCGTACCTCATCGATAAAATCTGGGACCTCGTGCGCTGGCGCTCTGCCTTTGCCGCCTTCGGCATCCTGCTGCAGGGCGTCGTGCTGATCATCGGCGCGACGAGCTACGGTGCGAAGATGTCGATTTCGATCGGCGGCTTCACCTTTCAGGCGTCGGAGATCGTGAAGATCACCTTCGTGCTGGCGATGGCCGGCATGCTGAGCCGCGCGACGGAATTCAGAGACATCGTCCTAAGCTCGCTGGTGGCGGCTGCGCATGTGCTGGTGCTTGTCGCCTGCAAGGACCTCGGCTCCGCGCTGATTTTCTGCCTCGCGTACCTCGTGATGCTCTTTATCGCGACGAACCGCAGCCTCTACCTCGTGCTCGGCACGGCGGCGATGGGCGGCGCGTCGGTGTTCAGCTACGCTGCCTTTTCACACGTGCGGAAGCGTGTGTTCGCGTGGATCAATCCGTGGGCGGACATCGACGACAGGGGCTACCAGATCACGCAGTCGCTCTTCGCGATCGGCACCGGCGGCTTCGCGGGCCTCGGTCTCTACCAGGGTATGCCGAACCGCATCCCGATCGTCGAAAAGGACTTCATCATCTCGGCGATTTCCGAGGAGATGGGCGCGATCACCGCGATCTGCATCATCCTCGTGTGCCTCGGCTGCTTCATGCAGATGATGGTCATCGCCACCTATATGGAGGACAGCTTCTACAAGCTCGTGGCGGTCGGCCTCGCGATCGAGTACATCGTGCAGTCCTTCCTCACGATCGGCGGCGCGATCAAGTTCATCCCGTCGACCGGTGTGACACTGCCGTTCATCAGCTACGGCGGCTCGTCGCTCGTCTCGGCCTTCATCGTCTTTGCGATCATCCAGGCGCTCTACATCATCCAGGGCAACGAGGATGAGGCGGACGAGCTCGAGGAGCTGGAGGAGTACGAGGAGACGCCGGACGACGAGGACGAGGCGCTGGAGGAGGACAATGCTGAGAACGACGCCTACGCGTCGGAGCAGGTTTCTGCGGAAGATTTAGACCTGTAGGAGAGGACGACAATGTCAGAAAAGAAATCCCGTTCCGGGAAGCAGAAATCAAATCGAAATATCGTGGGCTTCATCTACTTCTTCGCGCTGCTCTTCTTCGCGATGATCGGCTACATGATCTACTTCATCGGCTGGCAGGCGGAGGACCTCATGGGAAACGCGTACAACCCGCGCATGGAGGTTTTCAACGACCGCTTCGTGCGAGGCGCGATTCTGTCCGCGGACGGGCAGGTGCTTGCGCAGACGGCGGTGACGGATACCCGTGTGAATCAGGATGGCTCCGTGAATCCGGAGGGCACGTATACGGAGACGCGGCAGTACCCGTTCGGCGGCGTGTTCGCGCAGGCGGTCGGCTACTCGACGAAGGGAAAGACCGGCCTCGAGGCGCTCGCGAACTTCTACCTGATGCAGTCCAATGCGAACCCCGTGACGCAGGTGGTCAATGAGATCATGGAGACGAAGAGCCTCGGGGATAATGTGGTGACGACCCTCGACGCCGGCCTGCAGAAGGTGGCGTATGACGCGCTCGGAGACCAGAAGGGCGCGGTGATCGCCGTGAATCCGACGACGGGCGAGGTCCTCGCGATGGCCTCGAAGCCGAGCTTCGACCCGAACACCATCGTCGAGGATTGGGACGACATCGTGAATAATCAGTCGGCGGCGGCACCGCTGCTGAACCGCTGTACGCAGGGGCTCTATGCACCGGGCTCGACCTTTAAGATCGTGATGGCGCTCGAGTATATGCGGGAGCATCCGAACGACTGGCAGGATTTCCACTTCGACTGCGACGGCGAGTACCAGGATCCGGCGGACGAGCGCTACGTCGTGCACTGCTATGGCGGCGAGACCCACGGAAGCGAGGATCTGTCGTCGGCCTTTGCGAACTCCTGTAACGCGGCCTTTTCGAAGATCGGTACGCTGACGGATCCGAAGAAGCTGCTGGAGACCGGCGATGCGCTGCTCTTTAATCAGGATCTGCCGATCAGCATCACGTCGAGTAAGAGCCGGCTGAAGCTCGCCGCCGATGCCGACCCATGGACGCTGATGCAGACCGCGATCGGCCAGGGCGACACGATGATGAGCCCGCTGCATGAGGTCATCCTCAGTGCGGCGATCGCGAACGGCGGCGTGCTCGTCGAGCCGACGCTGCTCCGGCAGGTGCAGTCCGCGGACGGCAAGGTCGTGAAGACCTTCGGCGAGGGAGCGAAGCGTACGCTGATGAGCGTGGAGGAGGCGTCGACGCTCGGTGGCTTCATGCGCCGCGTCGTCACCGAGGGTACCGCGTCGGTGCTTCGGAAGGCGGACTACGAGGCGGCCGGCAAGACCGGCTCCGCCGAGGTCGTGAAGAACGGAGAGAAGAGTACCACCGCCTGGTTCACCGGCTTCGCGCCGTACGAGCACCCGGAAATCGCCATCTGCGTCGTCGTCGAGGACGGCGAAACCGGCGGCCGCACCGCGGCCCCGATCGCCCGGAAGGTGCTGGACTACTGGCTCGAAGAGCGAGGATGAGATGATGAAAGCTGTGCCTGTGGCACAGCTTTCGTGCATTTCGGTCCTTTTCTCCGTCCGCCCGAGGGCGTATAATGTGAAAATAAAACGGCGTAGGGCGATAACATCCGGAAAAAGATCTGTGGATCGATCGTCAGACTGTTACGCGCAGCATCAGCGCGCCGAAACCATCCAGGGGAGTATTTATGAAACGTTTACTGACTTATATCCGGGACTACCGGGTCCGCGCCGTCCTGGCGCCGCTGTTCAAGTGCCTCGAGGCGTGCTTCGACCTCTTCGTGCCGCTCGTCATCTCGAGAATGATCGACCGCGGCATCCGAAGCGGAAACCTCGGCTATGTCTTTCGCATGGGCGGCCTGTTGCTCGCGCTCGCCGCGATCGGCCTCCTGTGCTCCTTTACCGCTCAGTTCTTCGCCGCGAAGGTCGCGATCCATACCGGAAAGGGCCTGCGCAACGACCTCTTCCGGCACATAAATTCGCTTGGTTACCGTGAAATCGATACGCTCGGTACCAGCACCCTGATCACGCGCATGACCTCCGACATCAATGCCGTCGAGAGCGGTGTCAACATGGCGCTTCGTCTTTTCATGCGCTCGCCGTTCATCGTCTTCGGTGCCATGGTCATGGCCTTCACGATCAGTGCCCGCGCCGGTCTCATTTTCACAGTGACCATCGTGATCCTCTTCATCGTCGTCTTCGGCATCATCCTGACAACCGCGCCGATGTACCGCGCGAACCAGGGCCAGCTCGACCGTATCATGAAGACGACCCGCGAGAATCTTCTCGGCGTCCGCGTGGTCCGTGCCTTCAACCGCCAGGCCTCGGAGATCGATGAGTTTCGTCGCGAGAACGAGCGCCTCACCCAAATGCAGGTCAGTGTCGGTCGTATCTCCGCGCTGCTGAATCCGGTGACCTACGTCATCATCAACCTCGCCGTCGTCTACCTCATCTATCGCGGCGGCGGCTTCGTCTATGAGGGCGCGATCACCCAGGGCGGCCTCGTCGCGCTCGTGAACTACATGTCGCAGATCCTCGTCGAGCTCATCAAGCTCGCGAATCTCATCATCCAGATCACCCGCGCCAGGGCCAGCATGAACCGCATCGACGGCATCTTCGCGCTGCAGCCGGCGGTCTCGGATGCCAATGTCTCCGCCCGTGACGCAGTCACTGCGTCGTCAGCTGCGACCGACACTGCATCTGCCGCCAATGCTTCCGCCCACAGCGCAGTCACTGCGTCGTCAGCTGCGACCGACGCTGCTTCTGCCCACGACGCAGTCACTGCACCGTCAGCTGCGACCAGCCTTTCTTCTTCGGCTTCCGCCGCAGCGACCGTGTCGCAGCGTAGTGATGACCAGCGAAGCAGGGTGCCGGCGGTCGAGTTTCGGCAGGCGGCATTTGCCTACACCGAGGGGGCCGAGGATGCGCTCCGCGACATCAGCTTTCGCGCGATGCCGGGCCAGACGATCGGCGTGATCGGCGGTACCGGCGCCGGCAAGACGACGCTCATCAACCTGATCCCGCGCTTCTACGATGCGACAGCGGGCGAGGTGCTCGTCTCGGGACAGAATGTCCGGGACTATGCGCTCGAGACGCTGCGTGCGAAGATCGGTCTCGTGCCGCAGCGCTCCGTACTGTTCCGCGGGACGCTCCGCTCGAACATGCAGTGGGGGAAGCCGGATGCGACGGATGATGAGATCTACGCCGCGCTGAAGACCGCGCAGGCCTACAATTTCGTGGAGCAGAAGGGCGAGGGCCTCGAGCTCGAGGTCGAGCAGGAGGGCCGGAACTTCTCCGGTGGACAGAAGCAGCGACTCGCGATCGCGCGTGCGCTCGTGCGTCGCCCGGAGATCCTGATCCTCGACGACTCTGCGTCCGCGCTCGATTTTGCGACGGATGCCGCACTTCGGAAGGCGATCAAGAGCGACACCGAGAACATGACCGTGTTCCTCATCTCGCAGCGTGTCTCGACCGTTCGAAATTCTGATCAGATCATCGTCCTCGACGACGGTCAGGTGGCCGGCATCGGCACCCACGCCGAGCTCTACCGGAGCTGCCCGGTCTACCACGAGATCTGCCTGTCACAGCTGAGTCAGGCCGAAGCCGAGCGCAGTGACGATGTGGAGAAAACGGCATTGGCCGAAGCACAGAACGAAGGAAAGGAGGTGCAGTGATGGCGAAGGGAAAACCGAGAAAGATGACCGCGGATGACGCGAAGACCATCCGGCGTATCCTGCATTATATCCAGAACTATCGCGGTCACGTGATCCTCAGCATCCTGCTCGCGGCGGTGACCGTGGTGCTGACGCTCTACATCCCGATCCTGACCGGACAGGCGGTCGACACGATCGTAGGTCCTGGGGCGGTCGACTGGACGACACTCCTGCAGATCCTCGAGCGCATGGGCTTCATGATCCTCGTGACGGCGTTTGCGCAGTGGGTCATGAACCACATCAACAACGTCGTGACCTTCCGCGTGGTGCAGGACATCCGTACGAAGGCCTTCAACCACATCGAGGAGCTGCCGGTCAGCTACCTCGACGCGCACCCGGCGGGCGACCTCACGAGCCGCGTGATCACGGACATCGATCAGTTCTCGCAGGGCCTGCTGATGGGCTTCACGCAGCTGTTTACGGGCGTGCTGACCATCCTCGGCACCCTCGTGTTCATGCTTTCAATCGAGCCGCTCATCACGCTGCTCGTCATCCTGCTGACCCCGCTCAGCTTCGTGGTGGCGGGCCAGATCGCGAAGCACACCTATACTTTCTTCCAGCATCAGTCGGAGAGCCGCGGCGAGATCACGGCCTTCACGGAAGAGATGATCGGAAATCTGAAGGTCGTGAAGGCCTTCGGGCATGAGGATGAGGCACAGGCGGAGTTTGAGAAGATCAATGAAACCCTGTCCGACTACAGCTTCAAGGCGACCTTCGTGTCGTCGCTCGTGAATCCGGCGACCCGCTGCGTGAACTCGATCGTCTATGCGGCGGTCGGCGTGAGTGGTGCGGTGATGGCGATACGGGCCTTCATCTCGGTCGGACAGCTCGTGTCGTTCCTGAGCTACGCGAACCAGTACACGAAGCCGTTCAATGAAATCTCCGGTGTCGTGACGGAGCTCCAGAACGCCATCGCGTCCGCGAGTCGTGTCTTCGAGGTCATCGACGAGCCGGCGATGGAACCGGACTCGGCGGACGCCGTGGTACTGGGTGGTGCGTCAGCCGGCGCTGCGCATGAAACGAGCGCTTCGGCTGCATCTGACGGAGAAATGACCGCGGCGCAGGCCAGCACTTCAGCTGCAGCTGCACAGCTGCACGCGGTCGCAAACGCCGCGGGTGGTGATGATCTGAGCGGCGGAGACATTGGCGGCGTACGCGGTGCGGTCGACATCGAGCATCTGTGGTTCTCGTACGACAAGACGAAGAAGCTGCTCACGGACATCAACGTGCACGTGAAGCCGGGCGAGACCGTGGCGATCGTCGGACCGACGGGCTGCGGCAAGTCGACGCTCATCAACCTCCTGATGCGTTTCTATGAGGCGGACCAGGGCGCGATCCTCGTGGACGGACTCGATCACCGGAAGGTGACGCGGGAGAGTCTGCGCGCGAACTTCGGTATGGTGCTGCAGGAGACCTGGCTGAAATCGGCGTCGATCCGCGACAACATCGCGTACGGCAAGCCGGAGGCGACCATGGAGGAGATCGAGGAGGCCGCGAGCCGGGCGCACTGTGACAAGTTCATCCGCCGCATGCCGCAGGGCTACGATACCGTGCTCGGCGAGGACGGCGGCGCACTGAGCCAGGGCCAGAAGCAGCTGCTCTGTATCGCGCGTCTGATGCTGCGCCTGCCGCCGATGCTCATCCTCGATGAGGCGACCTCGTCCATCGATACGCGCACCGAGCTTCACATCCAGCATGCCTTCGACCGCATGATGGAGGGCCGCACCTCGTTCATCGTGGCGCACCGCCTCTCGACGATTCGAAACGCCGACCTCATCCTCGTGATGCGCGACGGTAATATCGTCGAGCAGGGAACGCACGACGCGCTCCTCGCACGTGGTGGCTTCTACGCGAGCCTGTATAACGCACAGTTCGCCGCGAGCTGAGAAGAGCCACGCGATACCTGCGTAATGAAATACCGGGTAGATATATCAACATGAAACTTAAAAAGGAGTGCCTTCCGATGGGAGACACTCCTTTTTGAAATTGAACATGTGAAGTGAAAATGTGATAGTATAAGGAAATATGATTCAGAGCTAAAGGAGTTCCATATTTCATGAATACATTCCGTCATCCAGAACATACATCGGCACCCGTGCAGGATATCGATCTGCAGCAGAAATCTGCTGATACAGCCGTCGAAAGCTTCGCACCGATCCGGGAGGCGATGCGCGACCCGGTCGGCTACATTGGCACACACCGCTATGCGCTGTGGCTCCTGTACCTGCCGGCGTACCTCCTGTACTTCGGCATGCTGCAAATGCGGGCGGTGCCGGCGGAGGCGGTGCACATCATCGAGACGCCGCTCGACCGGATGATCCCGACGATTCCTGCGTTTTTCGTGCCGTACGCGATCTGGTGGCTGCTGTTTCCGGGCGCGCTCGTGTTTTTCCTGTTCTACGGAACGCGCCGCGATTTTCTGAAGCTCTGCTTCATCCTCTTCGGCGGCTACACGATCTGCATGGTCGTGTACACGGTCTGGCCGAATGGACTCGCGCTGCGGGAGTCGCTGACGGGCAGCGATCTTTTCTCGCTCGGCGTGCAGTGGCTGCGCTCGATCGACCCGCCGCGGAACGTCTGCCCGAGCATGCATGTGTCGAGTACCATCGCCATCGACATCGTCGTGCGGCAGTGCAGCTATATCCGTCCGCGCATGAAGAATCTCGAGACGATCATCGCGGCGCTGATCTGCATCGCGACGCTCTTCATCCGCCAGCACTCGATCATCGACGTCATTCTCGGCTTCGCCATGAGCTGGGCGCTGTATTTCGTCTGGAAATTATTTCCGAATCGTTTGAAAAAATGAAATTCAGATGATAAAATAAAGGTAGATCAATCGAGATGACTCGATCGAAATCATCCAGGAGGGCAGACTATGAAGATTAATTACGTTACGATTTCGAGAGAATATGGTTCCGGTGGACGTGAGGTCGGCCGCAAGCTTGCGGATAAGCTGGGCATCCCACTGTATGATAAGGAAATCATCGAGCAGACCGCGTTTAAGACGGGCTTCGCAGAGGATTATGTGAAGAAACAGGGCGAGTATGCAAGCGCCCGCAACTGGATCGAGTATTCCTTCTCGGCGCGAAACAGCTACGGTATGAGTCCGGAGGATTATCTCTGGGCGAAGCAGCGAGAGGTCATCCTCGATCTCGTCGCGAAGGGACCGTGCGTGATCGTCGGACGCTGTGCGGACTACATCCTGCGTGATCGTACGGATGTGCTCAATGTCTTCATCCATGCGGATCTCGAGAAGCGGAAGTACAGAATCACCGAGATCTATAAGGAGCCGGAGAACACCGACAAGATGCTGAAGGACATGGATAAGAAGCGTAAGTTCAACTATCGCTACTACACCGAGCAGGAGTGGGGCAAGTGCCAGAACTACGACCTGACCCTCGACAGTGGCTCCCTCGGTATCGATCACTGTGTCGACATCATCTACCACATCTGCCAGGACGACGAGGTGGAGAAAACACCGAAGCCGGCAGAGGAGTGAAGCCCTCCGGGAGCGTTACATGAACTATCGCCGCTATAACAAAAAATAATGTAAACAGGCAGGTAAACCCGTAAATTCGCTTGTATTCTCTGGCATTTTCTGTATATTAGATTTATATAATTATACCTTGTTAAACATGAAGAGGCGCTTTCGTACCGGAGGGGGATCGGGTAGGAAAGAGGCCTCTTGAGTGTAGTTATTTTTATGATGGCTGAGAGGTACGAATTTGGCAGCATAGGGACGAAATGGGTCTGCCTGTTCCGAAATATTTATTTTTTTAATAGGGGGATAAATCATGACGATTGAAGAGTGTTATCAGGCGATAGGGGCGGATTACGAGGATGTATCACACCGCATCCCGAATCCGGCGTTGGTTAAGAAGTTCGCGCTGAAGTTTCTGGACGACAAGAGCATGGAGCAGCTGACCGCAGCACTGAAGGATGGCGCAGTTGAGGATGCATTCCGCGAAGCGCATACGCTGAAGGGCCTCTGCCTGACACTCGGCTTCACACGGCTCGCGAAGCCGTCGATCGAGCTCACGGAGCTCCTGCGCGGCCGTCGCATGGATGGCTACGAACCGCTGTACGAGCAGGTGGTCGCAGAGTACGAGAAGACCGTCGCAGCGCTGCGCCAGGTCGACTAAGGAGATTTCATGGAACGTCAGACAATACTCATTGTAGACGATGCGGAGATGAATCGCATGATGCTGAGCGACATGCTAGGTGATCAGTACGATTACGTCGAGGCTGCGGATGGGCGCGAGGCACTTCGGATCCTGGAGAAAAACGTGTCCATCGATCTGATTCTGCTCGACATCAACATGCCGGAGATGAACGGCTTCGAGGTGCTCGAGGAGATGAACCGCTACCACTGGATCGAGGAGGTTCCGGTCATCATGATCACCGCGGAGGAGTCCGTGGAGTCGATGGAGCACGCCTATTCGCTCGGCGTCACCGACTACATCCCGCGGCCGTTCAATGTCTACATCGTGCGTCGGCGCGTGGAGAATACGCTGAATCTGTACGTGAATCAGAAGCGCCTCATGCGTCTCGTGTCGGACCAGATCGCAGAAAAAGAGGAGAATAACACCCTGATGGTGAGTATCCTCAGTAACGTCGTCGAGATCCGAAACCACGAGAGCGGCGACCATATCCGGAACATCCGTCGCATCACGGAGCTCCTGCTGCATCAGCTCGTGCAGAAGACGAAGGCCTATCATCTCAGTGAGGAGGACATCGCGCTGATCATGACCGCGTCGTCCCTCCACGACATCGGAAAAATCACGATTCCGGAGGAAATCCTGAACAAACCGGGGAAGCTCACGAAGGAAGAGTTTGAGATTATGAAGACACACTCCACCGCGGGTGCACAGATCCTGGAGCAGATGAAGTACGGCCAGGATAAGCCGCTGTACCGCTATGCGCTGGAGATCTGCCGCTGGCACCACGAGCGCTGGGACGGGCATGGCTACCCGGATGGTCTGATGGGAGAGGAGATCCCGATCTCCGCCCAGATCGTAGCGATCGCGGATGTATACGATGCGCTCACGAGCGAGCGCTGCTATAAGAAGGCGTACGACCACACGACTGCGATCAACATGATCCTGAACGGTGAGTGTGGTGCCTTCAACCCGCTGCTGCTGGAGTGCCTGACGGAGACCGCCCCGCAGCTTCGTATCGTGACGGGAGTGAACGGAGATGCGATGCCATACCGCTTCGAGCTGAACCGTCTGTCAGAGGAAATCCTCGCGCATGCGGACCTCCCGAAGAACGACCGTGTACAGAACCTCCTCGCGACCATGCAGGAGCGGATCGACTTCTTCGCATCCACCAGCGGTGGTATCCAGTTCGAGTACGATGCGGTGTCACGCCTTGCGGATGTGACGAACTGGAACGAGCCGCCACAGTACCGTCACATCGTGAAGAACGTCACGCGTGTGAACGATTTCCGCTATCTCAGTCAGCATGACTTCAAGCGTCTGCGGGATGCGATGGATGCGACGACGAAGGAGAATCCGGAGTTCGCCCTCAGCATCCTCTTCCCGGTCGGCAACGAGTACCACTGGTGCGATCTCCGGGTGCGTACACTCTGGTCGGATTTCCGACCGGATCACTACATCGCGGCGGTCGGCCAGCTGCTGGACCCGCAGATGAAGGAAGAGAAGGAATTTCCGTCCCAGGGCGGTCCGCTGGATTCGACCTCACCGGTCGTCCTTCAGAATATCCGCTGCCTGCAGTCCGTCTTTGACACCGTGCGTCTCATCGATCCGACGACCTATGAAGTGCTCGATCTCGACGAGGCGGGCGTGCTCCGGCACTCGAAGCAGCACTGCGCCGCCTTCTGGAACAACGAGGGCGTCTGTGCGAACTGTATCTCGGCGCGGGCCTATGCGCAGAAATCGACGCTCAACAAGCTGGAGTTCACGAGCACCGATATGTACTTCGTGGTGTCGAAGTACCTGAACCTGAACGGTACGCCGTGCGTGCTCGAGCTCCTAAGCCGCCTCGACGAGGGCCGCTGGATCGACGCGAACGGCACACGTCTGCTCCTCGATCGGAATCACGACGGGAACATGGACCTCTTCCTGGATCCGGTGACGGACACCTACTCGCGCCGCTACTATGAGACCTACCGCGCGCACCTCGAGGGCATGGAATCCATCGCCATCATCGACGCGAACCGCTTCAAGCAGGTCAATGACTCCTTCGGGCACCCTGCGGGAGATGCTGTGCTGCGGGAGATCGCGCGCGCCATCAAGGACTGCATACGAAAGACCGACATCCTGATCCGCTACGGCGGGGATGAGTTCCTGCTCCTCTTCCCGAAGATGAGCGAGGAGATCCTCGAGCGGAAGATGCAGGAGATTTCGGCGGCGGTCGAGAACATCCGTATCGCGGATTATCCGGAGCTTCGCCTCTCGATCTCGATCGGTGGTGTGACGGGCGTACACCCGATCACCGAGGCGATCCGCCAGGCGGACCTCCGCATGTATGCGCAGAAGCAGGCGTATAATCACGAGCATCAGCTCGATAATTAAATGTAATCACAGGAAAAACCGGGCACTGCGCTCCGGTTTTTCCGCCGTAAGGGGGTCCCGTCATGGGGTCTGACCCCATTAAATTTTTCTAAACAAAATCTAAAGTTTCAGTTTATGGGGTCAGACCCCCTTACGAAATTCTTAAGATGGGAGCGCCGGTGGCGTAAGGCCGCGCCTGAATCTGAACTTTTTGTGAAGTCGTTGAATTGTTGCACGCAATGTTTTAATATAGTAAAGTTTCGCGAAAAGCAGATGTTTTCAGCGTATACTATATATGGAAGAGAGGCGTCCGGGATGAAACCGGCGTCTTCAGGCGCTCGCTGCATTCCATGCACCAGCGCCTCGTGATTCCTGCGCCGGGGGTATAGGGTCGGTTGCGGGAATCATACGCAGAACCCCGGACTCCCTGAATGTTGATCAGGTACAGAGCCGACGGGGAATCATACACTGCTTTTCGCCGCCTATCGTTTACATCTACAGGAGGAATTTATGGACGTTATCAAGACGCTCTCGAAATCCATCCGCGAGTTTAAGGGACCGAGCCTGCGCGCGCCGCTGTTCGTGCTGATCGAGTCACTGATCGAAACCGCCATTCCGTTTGTGACGGCGATGCTGATCAACCAGATCAAGGATGGCGCCGGCATGGGCACCATCGGGAAGTACGGTATCGTGCTGCTCGTGCTGGCAACCCTGTCACTTCTTTCCGGCGTCGCGGCCGGCAACAACTGCGCGACCGCATCCACCGGCTTCGCGCGCAACTTAAGAAAAGACCTCTTCTATAAGATTCAGGACTTTTCCTTCGAAAACATCGACCACTTCCAGACGAGCTCCCTCGTCACCCGTATGACCACGGATATCCAGAACCTGCAGCAGGCCTACATGATGCTGATCCGACTCGGCTTCCGTGCGCCGGCGATGCTGATTTTCTCCTTCGCCGCTGCCTTTCTCATGGGTGGACGCATGGCCTGGATCTTCGTCGCGGTCATCCCGATCCTCGGCGTCGGCCTCGCCGTCATCATCCGCACGGTTATGCCGATCTTCCGCCGCGTTTTCCGGAAGTATGACCGTCTGAACGACTCCGTGCAGGAAAACATCAACGGCATGCGCGTCGTGAAGTCCTTCGTTCGTGAGGATTTCGAGATGCAGAAGTTCGACCGCGCCGCGACCGACGTCCAGCGCGACTTCACGAAGGCTGAGCGCTTCCTCGCGCTGAACAACCCGCTGATGCAGTTCTGTATCTACACCGTCATGCTCTTCGTCCTGAGCTTCGGCTCCTACACGATCATCACGAGCCACGGTGCCGACCTCGACGTCGGACAGTTCTCCTCGCTCCTGACCTACAGCTTCCAGATCCTCATGTCCCTCATGATGCTCAGCATGATTTTCGTCATGGTGACCATGTCGGCCGAGTCTGCCGAGCGTATCGCTGAGGTCCTGAACGAGACGAGCACCCTCACGAATCCGGCCTCCCCGGTGACCGTGGTGAAGGATGGCTCCATCGATTTCGACCACGTGAGCTTCAAGTATCAGGCCAATGCTGAGAATTACGTCCTCTCGGACATCGATCTTCATATTAAATCAGGTGAAACCATCGGCATCATGGGCGGTACCGGCTCCTCGAAGTCCTCGCTCATCCAGCTGATTTCCCGTCTCTATGACGCAAGCGAGGGCGAGGTGCTGGTCGGCGGTGTCGACGTACGAAAGTACGACCTCAAGCTCCTGCGTGATCAGGTCGCTGTCGTGCTTCAGAAGAACGTCCTCTTCTCCGGCACCATCGCGGAGAACCTCCGCTGGGGCAACCCGCAGGCGAGTGACGAAGAGCTCGTCGCCGCATGTCAGCTCGCCCAGGCGGACGAGTTCGTCCAGACCTTCCCGAACAAGTACGACACCTTCATCACCCAGGGTGGTACCAACGTCTCTGGTGGTCAGAAACAGCGTCTCTGCATCGCCCGTGCGATCCTGAAGAAGCCGAAGGTGCTGATCCTCGACGACTCCACCTCCGCGGTCGACACGAAGACCGACGCCTTGATCCGTAAGGGCTTCCGCGATTTCATCCCGGAGACCACGAAGATCATCATCGCGCAGCGTGTGTCCTCCGTCCAGGACGCCGACCGCATCCTCATCATGGAGGGCGGCCGCATCGCGGACATCGGCACCCACGAGGAGCTCCTCAGCCGCAACGCGATGTACCAGGACATCTACTACAGCCAGAATAAAACCTCGGAAGAGGCCAATGCAGTCGACCCTGTACGTGTCGTGGCCACCCCGGAGGCGATGGCAGCAGAACTCGCGCAGCGCGACGGTGTGAAGCTGGAAGCATTGGCAGAAGCAGGCGGAAGTGCGCAGCTGCGTGACGATGTGAAGCCGGAAACATTGGCAAAAGAGGCGAAAGGAGGAGAGCAGCGATGAAGGGAAACAGAAATATGCGCGGCCCGGTCGATAAGACGGTGCTGAAGGACGGGACCCTCGGACGGCTGATCCGGATGATCTTTTCGTTTTATCCGGTCCTGCTGCCGTTTACGCTCGCGTGCATCCTCGTGAATGCGATCATCACGGCGATCCCGTCCCTGTTCCAGCAGCGCATCATCGCGCTGATCGAGCAGAACTGGCAGAGCGGTGACTGGGCCGGTGTGTCCGCCCGGATCCTGAGCCTCGTGCTGACGCTGGCGGTCCTCTATGTGCTGTCGCTCATCGCGGGCACCACCTACAACCAGTGCATGGCGGTGATCACGCAGGGCTCGCTTAAGAAAATCCGTACGAAGATGTTTGACGGTATGCAGAAGCTGCCGATTTCGTACTTCGACCACAACGAGCACGGCGACATCATGTCCTACTACACGAACGACGTCGATGCGCTGCGCCAGATGATTTCACAGTCGATCCCGCAACTCCTGAACTCGGGTATCATCCTCGTCACCGTTTTCTCGCTCATGCTGTACTACAGCATCTGGCTCACGATCCTCGTGGTCGGCGGCATTGTCGTCATGACGAAGGTCGTGAAGAAGGTCGGTGGCAGCTCCGGACGCTACTTCGTGAAGCAGCAGGCGGCGGTTGCACAGACCGAGGGCTTCATCGAGGAGATGATGAATGGTCAGAAGGTCGTGAAGGTCTTCAACCACGAGGATGCGGCGAAGCGCGACTTCGACCGGATTAACGACGAGCTTTTCGCGGTGTCGGAGAAGGCGAACCGCTACGCGAATACCCTGATGCCGATCCTCGGCAATATCGGAAACATGCTCTATGTCGTGCTGGCGTTCGCCGGCGGCGTGCTGCTCTTCCTGAAGGTGCCGAACCTGAGCCTGAGCGGTATGGCCCTCAGCATCAGCATCACCGTGCCGTTCCTCAACATGGAGCGGCAGTTCGCCGGCCAGATCGGCGGTATCTCGCAGCAGATCAATGCGATCGTCATGGGTCTCGCGGGTGCGCGTCGTATCTTCGCGCTGATGGATCAGCAGCCGGAGAAGGATGAGGGCACGGTGACGCTCGTGCGCTGTCAGGAGCGGAACGGGCAGATCGAGGAGTGCAGTGAGCGCACCGAGCAGTGGGCCTGGAAGAAGGTCGAGGCGGACGGCAGCGTGACGTATAAGCGCCTCGAGGGTGACGTCGTCCTGAAGAATGTGGATTTCTCCTACGACGGAGAGCACACGGTACTGCACGAGGTCAATGTCTACGCCCGTCCGGGTCAGAAGGTTGCGTTCGTCGGTGCCACCGGTGCCGGTAAGACGACCATCACGAACCTCATCAATCGTTTCTACGAGATTCAGAAGGGCACCATCACCTACGACGGCATCGATATCCAGGATATCGAGAAGGCGTCCCTTCGAAAGTCGCTCGGCATCATCCTGCAGGATACCGTGCTCTTCACGGGTACGGTCATGGAGAACATCCGCTACGGAAAGCTCGATGCTTCGGATGAGGAGTGTATGGCAGCTGCGAAGCTCGCCGGTGCGGACAGCTTCATTCGTCGACTGCCGAAGGGCTACGACACGATGCTGATCGCAAACGGCGCGAACCTCTCGCAGGGCCAGCGCCAGCTGCTCTCCATCGCGCGTGCCGCCGTCGCCGATCCGCCGGTTATGATCATGGATGAGGCCACCTCCTCCATCGATACCCACACCGAGGCCGTAGTGCAGAAGGGCATGGACGCCCTCATGGCCGGACGCACCGTCTTCGTCATCGCCCACCGCCTCAGCACCGTGCAGAACTCCGACGTCATCATGGTCCTCGACCATGGCCGCATCATCGAACGCGGCTCCCACGACGAGCTCATCGCCGCCCGCGGCAGCTACTACCAGCTGTACACCGGCGCCTTCGAGCTGGAGTGATCTTGATAAAGTTAAAAACAGAGGATGTCGCTCGCGCGACATCCTCTGTTTTTATTGTGCGGCGATTCCAGACTGCCGCCACTTTCGTCTTAAGAATTTCGTAAGGGGGTCTGACCCCATAAACTTCAGTTTAGATTTTGTTTAGAAAAATTTAATGGGGTCAGACCCCATAAACTTAGGTCAGCGGCGGATGTACGCGCCGCCTTCCTGGGCGACGACTTCGGAAGCAATCTGGTTTGCGAAGCGCATGGTGTCTTCCTCGGTCCAGCCGAGTGTGAGGCCGGTGAGGACCGCACCGCAGTGCGAGTCGCCAGCACCGATGGTATCGACGACGGTCGATGGCACGGATGGTGCGCTGTGCACGGAGCCATCCGCAGAGATCCAGAGGACGCCGTCGGCACCGCGTGTCACGATGACCATGTTTCCGGTCTTCGCGTGCAGCACCTGCGCCGCGGCGAGAACGCGATCCTCGCTACCGCTCATCCCGGCGAGGGCCTGCGCTTCCTGCTCGTTCAGGTGAAGGATCGGGTGCATCCCAAGGATGCGTTCCGTACGATCCGTGTCGACCTCGATGCCGCGCGGGCCCGGTGCATACACGACGGTGCCGGCGATGTCCGGATGCGCCTCGAGCCAGGCCACGAGCTCGCCACCGGTCGTTTCCTCGACCTCGAGTCCGCAGATGTAGGTATAGTCGAAGCGCTCGCCCGCGAAGGCGTCCATGTACTCCGCATGGAAGCTGTACTCGATCCCGTGGACGGAGAGGAAGGTGCGCTCGCCGCTTCGCTCCACGAGGCAGTAGCAGCAGCCATTTTCACTATCCGGGACGGTGATTGGCCCCCGGAAGCCCGCATTGTCGAGATGCGCGCGCACGAAGTCGCTGAACACGCCGTGGTCGCCGATCGGCGTCACGAAGCGAAGATCGACATCATAGGCCTTCGGTACCTGCGCCACGTTGAACGCGCAGCCGCCCATCGCGAAGCGCTGCACCGGATGCATGTCCTCGCCGGTTGTCGGCAGGTGGTCGAGTCGGAGAATCACATCCACACAGGTGGAGCCGATGATGAGAAGTCGTTTCATAATATTCCTCCATGATTTCAGGGTGGCATTTTCTGCCTGCGTTTACTATACTACTTCACATGAGGGAGTTCTTGCAATACAGAGTTTTATACCTGCCATGACATTAGCACGCGGGCTATACAGGATATACAGAACACACAAGGAGTAATCATGGAAATAGATAAGAACAGCATCTACCAGGAATTTGCGGCGGAGGCGTCGGCGATGCAGGCGCGTTCGGTGGCGCTGCGGCGTGATCTTCACCGGCATCCGGAGACGGGCTGGCTCGAGATGCGGACGACGGCGATCATCGTGCGGCGGCTCCGCGCGCTCGGCTATCAGGTGCTGACGGGGCGCGAGGTCTGTCTCGCATCCGCGCGGCTCGGGCTCCCGGACGCAGACATCATGGCGGCGCACGCAGAGGCGGTGCTGCAGCAGGGCGTGACGGAAGAGGAGCTGACGCCGGATCTCCGCGAGGGCTTCACTGGCGCGATCGCCATCCTCGACTGCGGCCCAGGCCCGGTGGTGGCGCTTCGCTTTGACATCGACGCGCTCGGCATGGTCGAGTGCCCGGAGCCGACGCATCGCCCGACCCGCGAGGGCTTCGCCAGTGTCAATGCAGGTATGATGCACGCCTGTGGCCATGACGCGCATGCGACGATCGGCCTCGGCGTGGCGGAGCTTCTCATGAAGCATCGCGACGCACTTCATGGCACGATCAAGCTGATTTTTCAGCCGGGCGAGGAGGGCGGCCGCGGCGCTGCGGCTATCGTGGCCCACGGACACCTCGACGACGTCGACTACCTGATCGGAAATCACATCGCGCCGACCGGCGCGCTTGACGACGGCGACGTCACGCCGGGCACCTACGGCTCTCTCGCAAACACGAAGTACGACGTCTATTATACCGGCACGGCAGCCCACGCAGGCGGCTTCCCGGAGCGCGGACAGAATGCGCTCCTCGCGGCAGCCCAGGCGAGCCTCGGACTCTACGCGATCCCGCGCCACTCCGCCGGCATTACCCGCGTGAACGTCGGGACGCTCCACGCAGGCACGGGGCGCAACGTCATCCCGGACCGTGCGAAGATGGAGATCGAGGTGCGCGGCGAGACGACCGAGATCAATGAATACATGATGCAGCAGGCGGAGCAGATCTGTCAGGGTGCCGCCACGATGCATGGCTGCCGCTGCGAGATGAAGATCGAAGGCCGCGGCGAGTCACAGAACAGCGACGAAGCGCTCTGGCAGCGCATCGCGACGCTCGTGCGGACGGAACTCCCGCAGTACCGCGTGAGCTCCACCCCGAACGCGCAGAACTGGGGCTCCGAAGACATCTCCCTGATGATGAACCGCGTCCAGAGCCACGGCGGCCAGGCGACCTACATGCGCACCATGACCGACATGGCGAGCGAGCAGCACACCGTCCGCTTCGATTTCGACGAGCAGGTGCTCGCGCGCGGCATCACCCTGTTCAGCGCGATCGTCTACGACCTCGCCGGTCGTGCGTGACGCCGAGGCATCTGCCTGCGGCCAATGCCTCGGCCGCTCATCCGATGGCGGGCCGAATCGAGTTCGACCGGCGGAAGTGCGATGAAAGATTTCCGGAATTCCGGGCATCCGTCACTGGTGAAAGAGATGAATGCGAAAAAGGAAAGGCTTCTTACGATATGAAAACACTGATTAAAAATGTGACCATCCTGACGATGGATGACGCCGACCGCGTGCTTCACGACGGCTGGCTCCTCATCGACGGCGAGAAGATCGCCGCGCTCGGTGAAGAAGAACAGAAGCAGACGGAGACCTCGCTCGACGATCGTACGGTAGCTTCAGCACAGACAAACGCCGCTGCCCAGCCGATCGAGAACCTGCAGCAGGCGGAAGCGGTGGCGGACGAGGTGATCGACGGGGCGGGCGGCATCCTGCTGCCGGGCTTCGTAAACACGCACTGCCATGTGTCGATGGTGCCGTTTCGTTCGATGGGCGACGACTGCCCGGACCGACTGCGCCGCTTCCTGTTCCCGCTGGAGCTCGAGGCGATGACACCGGAACTCGTCTACTGGGGCGCGCTCTACGGCATCGCGGAGATGTTCCTCTCAGGCACTACGACCTTCCTCGATATGTACTACTTCGAGGATCGCGTTGCGGAGGCCTGCGAGCAGGCCGGCATCCGCGGCTACCTCGGTGAGACCCTGATCGGACAGAAAACCTGCGACAGCCCGGACGAAGCGTATGGTGGCTTCGCCTATCAGAAGGACTTCTTCGCGGAGTATCACGGGGCGCGGCATCCACGCATCCACCCGATCATCGCGCCGCATGGCACGACGACCCTGTCACCGGAGAAGCTTCGCGAGGCGCATGAGCTTGCGGTGAAGTACGACACGATCTTCACCCTGCATGCCTCCGAGATGGACTACGAAATGGAGCATTTCCGCGCGATGGGCATGACCCCGACCGCCTTCCTCGATTCGATCGGCGCGTTGGACGAGCATACGCTCGCGGCGCACTGCATCCACATGACCGAAGAGGACCTGCAGCTTATGAAGCGCCGCGGCGCCGGCATCGCCCACTGCATCTGCAGCAACACGAAGGCCGGCAAGGGGGTGGCCCCGATGGAGCGGGCACGTCAGCTCGGCGTCGGCTTCGGCCTCGGCACGGACGGCCCGTCCTCCGGTAACACGCTGTCGATGTTTGACCAGATGCGGATGCTCCCGAATGCCCAGAAGACGGCGAACCATGATCGCTCGCTCTTCCCGGCCCGGACCATCGTCCGCGCGGCGACCCGCGGTGGTGCCGAAGTACTGCATGGCACGGACTACGGTTACCTCGCCCCGGGGATGGCCGCCGACCTCACGCTCGTTTCGACCGAGGCTGCCCATATGTTCCCGGTGTACAACCCGTTCTCAGCATTGGCCTACGCCGCGAACGCGGCCGACGTCGACACGGTGTTCGCAAACGGCCGGATGGTCGTTCGCCACGGAGAGCTCACGACGCTCGACCTCGCGGAGATCCGCGCACAGCTCGTGGAAAAAATGAAGCCGTTTATGGCCGCCGCGGAGAAGTACAGCGATATTATTTGATAATGTACAAAAATAGGTTTGAATCCGCGCGCTACCTATGTTATAAATAACGTTGTTTTAAAGTACTCCGTTTACTTATTTACAAATCTTTTGCTTCGAGTTTACGAACATCGCCTGATCGAGGGCTGGCGCGGCTGATCGAAGAGGGCTGATGCATCACCGAAGCGAAAGAGGAAACCCGCGGCCTTTGCGAGGAGGTCGTCGACTGGAGGGTAATCGTGCAACTTTTCAAGAAGAATATCTGGTTTTTCATGATCCTGCCGGGCGTGCTGTTCCTGGTGGTGTTCATGCTCATCCCGCTGTGTTCACTGCTGCTCACTACAGTATTTCCAGACCAGGGGGATTTCTCTATGTCCGCCTACGCGACGGTACTTCAGAGCACCTACTTCCAGCAGGTGTTCCTCCGCAGCCTGAAGCTGAGTATCCTGAGCACCATCCTGTGTGCGCTGCTCGGCTATCCGGCGGCTTACTACATCGCGAAATTCGCGAAGAACAAGGGCATGCTGATGGCTTTCGCCGTCTTCCCGATGTTCACGAGCCCGGTCATCCGCTCCTTCAGCTGGATGGTCATCCTCGGAAAGAAGGGCATCGTCAACCGGTTCCTGGTGGCGATCGGACTCTTCGCGAAGCCGCAGGGCCTTCTCTATAACGAATTTTCCATCACCATCGGTTTCATACAGCTCTTCCTCCCGCTCATGATCCTGTCGCTGATCGGCGTGATCGAGAGCATCCCGGAGGACCTGACGCTCGCCGCCGAAAGCCTCGGCTCCACGAAGCTCGGCAGCTTCCTGCGCGTCACCCTGCCGCTGAGCGTATCCGGTCTCGTCACTGGCTCCGTGCTCGTGTTCACCGGCTGCATCACCGCGTACACCACGCCGCAACTCCTCGGTGGCACCGACACCCGTGTGCTCTCGACCATGATCTATCAGTATGCGATGAGTCTCGGTGACTGGGTCAATGCTTCCGTCGTTGCGGTCGTCATGATCGTCGTCACGATGATCGTCTCCACGATCGTGAATGGTGTGAGCCGCAAGGTGAACCCGCTCGCCTGATGAAGAAAAAACTTCGGCACCGGCGAAGTCCGGGCGTCCGAGCCATCTGATGAAGGTCGCCTGCATTGGCATAAGAAAAGGTCGATGCAGCCACTCGTTTCCTGAAGGAGGAAATACCGTGTCATTACTTGAGCTAAGAAATATCACCGCAGGATATGGAAAGAACATCATTCTGAAGGACCTGAACCTGAAAGTCGAGAAGGGCGAGCTGGTCAGCCTCCTCGGCTCCAGCGGCTGTGGTAAAACCACGACGCTCCGCCTGATCGGCGGCTTCTCTGAGCCGATGCAGGGCGACATCCTTTTCAACGGAAAGGACTACACCCATGTGCCGCTGCATAAGCGGAACTTCGGTTTCGTGTTCCAGAGCTATGCGCTGTTCCCGCACATGAACATCTTCGAGAACGTCGCGTTCGGTCTGCGTCGCCGCAATCTGCCGGAGGCAGAGATCCAGGAGCGCGTGATGAAGATGCTCCACACGGTCGACCTCGACGGCTTCGAGAAGCGCCTTCCGAAGGAGATGTCCGGCGGACAGCGTCAGCGTGTAGCCCTCGCCCGTGCGATGGTTATCGAGCCGGATCTCATGCTCTTCGACGAGCCGCTCAGTAACCTCGACGCGAAGCTCCGTGTGCAGATGCGTGTTGAGATCCGTAAGCTGCAGCAGGAGCTCGGCTTCACCGCGATCTACGTCACCCATGACCAGGAGGAGTGCTTCGCGATCAGTGATAAGGTCGCGATCATGAACCACGGCGTGATCGAGCAGCTGGATCGCCCGGAGGAGATCTACACTCACCCGAAGACCGAGTTCATCGCGCACTTCGTCGGCTTCGAGAACTTCATCGATCTCAAGCACAGTGAGGGCACGCGCTGGACAGCGGCCGACGGCAGCGTTCTCGAGATCGCACATCCGAAGGAGGGCCGTGACACGACCCGCGCCTGCATCCGTCCGGATGACATCCTCGTTGCGGCCGCGGGAGAGGATGTCGCCAATGCTGTCTCCGGTAAGGTTGGTGTGCGTACCTATCTCGGCAAGCGCATGCAGTATAACGTGGAGACCGCCCTCGGCGAGCTCATCGTCAACACCTCGAACGACCGTCTCTTCGACGTGGGAGAGAACATCACGCTTTCCCTCGACGCGCATAAGATCGTTATGGTATAAATTCGTCGTTCGGCGCTACGTATAAGGCGCTTGATATATCATCATCTAGTGGAGGAAATTATGAGAAAGACATTATCCCTTGTGCTTGCAGCTGCTATGCTGAGCACCACCATCGCTGCGTGCGGTTCATCGAACAACACCGCTACAACCACCGCTGCCGCTGCTGAGACTACAGCCGCTGCTGAGACTTCAGCTGCTGAGACCACCGCTGCTGCGGGAGAGACTGCAGACGCGTCTGCTGCCCAGGACTTCGCCGGCCAGACCCTGACCATCTCGACCTTCTCGTTCAACGCGGAGCTTCTTCAGAAGAACGTATATGATCCGTTCATGGAGCAGACCGGCGCGAAGCTTGTCGTAGAGACCGGTAAGAACGCAGAGCGTGTAACGAAGATCGAGGAGTCTCCGGAGAATTACGATGTGGTCATCATCGGCGATTCTTTCGCAGCACAGCTTGCCAATGACGGTATCTTCGAGAGCATCGATCGTTCGAAGATCGCGAACCTCGATTCTATCTATGATGTCGCGAAGGCACCGATGGGCGAGGAGTACGGCCCGGCTTACACCTTCAACCGTCTCGGTATCGTCTATGATCCGTCGATGATCGACGTAGAGATCAAGAGCTTCGCAGACCTCTGGAATCCAGAGCTGAAGGACTGCATCGCTGTTCCGGATATCACCACCACCTCCGGTATGCTGTTCTACTATGCAACCGCAGCTGCCTTCGGTCTGACCCCGGGTCAGGACGATGACGCCATCTTCGCAAAGCTCGAGGAGCTGAAGCCGAATGTCGTAAAGACCTGGACTTCTGCCAACGACACCATCACCATGCTGAACCAGGGTGAGGCTTCCGTTGCGACCCTCCTCGACTACAGCTACACCGCTGCGAAGCAGGCAAACCCGGACTATGTATGGGTGAATCCGAGCGAGGGTAACTTCGCCGGCTTCAACATGCTGAACATCACGAAGGACTGCAAGAATAAGGAGCTCGCGGAGGCGTTCATCGACTTCTACCTTTCCAAGGACGTACAGCAGGCCGAGGCACTCGACGGTGTCGACTCTCCGGTAAATACCGAGGTCGAGCTCACCGAGGAGCAGGCTGCAAACTTCACCTATGGTCAGGAGATGGTCGACAGCCTGGTCCTTCCGGACTGGTCCCTCATCACAGAGAAGAAGGCGGACTGGATCAACCGCTGGAACGAGCTGTTCTCAGTTCAGTAATAATAAATTGGAGATGAAGAAATGAAAAAGAACAAAGCCCTGCTGCTGATCACCATCCTGGTATACGTCTTTCTGATCGGACCGCTCCTGATTATCATGGCGGCCTCCTTCAGTGATACAAATTATCTGACGTTTCCAGGCCATGGATTCACACTGAAGTGGTATGCACAGGTGCTGACGATGAAGTCCTTCATCTCCGCAGCACAGACCTCGGTGATCGTCGCGATCGTGTCGACCCTGCTCGCCCTGGTACTCGGACTGCCGGCGGCCTATGCGCTGAACCGCTATTCGTTCCGCGGCAAGGAAGCCATCAAGACCGTCTTCCTGTCACCGGTGCTGGTTCCGGTCGTCGTACTCGGTTTCGTCATGCTCCGTTATGTTGTCAATGTGCTGAAGCTTCCAGTGATGCCGAGTCTTCTGATCGGCCACACCCTGCTCGGTATCCCATACGTCATGCGTGTGGTGACCGCGAGCCTCGCGAACTTCGACTTCGCGATCGAGGAAGCAGCCGGCAGTCTGGGTGCGACGAAGGTGTATTCCTTCTTCCATATCATCCTGCCGAACATCAAATCCGCCATCGCGTCGGCCTCGATCATGGCGATGATTAACTCCTTTAACAACGTATCGCTGTCGGCCTTCCTGACCGGCCCGGGCGTCAATGTACTCCCGATCGAGATGATGAGCTACGTAGAGTATCACTTCGACCCGACCATCGCCGCCCTCGCGACCCTCATGATGGTCATCACCCTCGGCATCATGCTCCTGATCGAGAAGACCCTCGGACTGAAGTCGGTGGTGTAAGCATCGAAAACTGAACAAGAATCGGAAATGGGTGGTGATCACATGATCATCACCCATTTGCTTTCGGCGGGATAGTAGACCAACCGGAAGCTCTGCTCCAGGCCGCCGAGGACGGCGGTGCAGCTGAAATCCCGGCTGGGGATACCTGCGTAGTGCTTCTCCTCGGAGGACTTCACATGGATGTTCTGGATGTAATGGATCTCGCCGTCGTCTCCTTCGAACTTGAAGGAAAGCGGGATGATCGTACCGGAGCTGGTGAACCAGCTCTTGACGGCGATGGGGTATGGGCGACCCTTACGGGTGCCGCTGTCGATGTGCGGGAGCACATCACTGATGGCAGTGAAACCGGTCATAATATTGTTTCCTTATTGTAGTCCACCGTTCGCCGCTCGCGGGAGATACCGCCGTTCATGTGGTCGATGGCGTACGGATCCGCGCAGCCGGGGGCGGAAACGAAGCGGGCGCGCTTGATCGCGTCGTTTCCATAGCGGGTACGGATTTCATCGACGGCGCACTCGGCCTGGCGCAGCTTCCCATAGTCGTAGCGGTCGAAGAGGTCCACCTGTCGGCCGACAGCGTGGCTCACCTTACTGGTGTGGATGCCCAGGTGGCGGATCGGGTAACCGGTCCACAGCTCATCGAAGCAGCGACATGCGGCATCGTAGATTTCCAGCGTCAGGTCCGTCGGTGAGCGGAGCTGCTTCTGATGCCCGTAGAAGCGAAGCTCGCTGTCGCGAATGCTGATATCCACACAGCTGACACGAACCTCATCGGCACGGATGCGCTGGGAAACCGTCTCTGCGAGGGAGAGAAGATGCCAGTAGGCCTCCTGTCGGTCCGTCACGTCATGGATGGTCGTGCAGGAGTTTCCATAGCCCTTCGGCGGGGCCTCCATGAGCTGTGGGATGACCGGACTGTCGTCGATGCCGCAGGCGAACTGCCGTACCAGAAGTCCATGCGACTTCATGCGGTGATAGAGTATGTCCGGGTCGAACTGCGCGAGCGCACCGATGGTATGGATGCCCAGGCGATGCAGCTTCGGGGCCGTCGCGTAGCCGACATAGAAGAGCTCCTCCACGGGGAGCGGCCACATCTTATGCTCGATTTCAGACGGCCAGAGGGTATGCACCTGATCCGGCTTCTGGAAGTCGGAGGCCATCTTCGCAAGCAGTTTGTTACTCGAGATGCCGATGTTCACCGTGAAGCCGAGCTCCTCTCGGATCCGCTCCTTCAGCTGCCAGGCCAGCAGTACCGCTCGATGCTCGACCTCGCTCTGCCAGGTGGCATCGATCTCCGCCGGCAGAAGAATCGCATCGAAGGTACGGATGCGGTCTTCGAGCGTGTTTGTGGAGCCTGTCGCCCGCTGCCTGTCGGATGGAGTGGATGAAGGGACGAGTACGGTATGGTCGGTAGAGGCATCGGCCGGGGACGGCCCTGGTGCAGTATGGCGGAGCAGCAGTGCGCGGTCCTGAAGCCAGGGCGTGCCCGTCATGTCGAGGAAGGCCTCGTCGATGCTGTACTTCTCGATGATGTCTGTGTACTCCTCGAGAATCTCGATCATCGCCCGGCTCGCGTGGCTGTAGAGCGTGTAGTTCGGCGGGACGATGACGAGCTCCGGGCACTTCCGCCGCGCGTCCACGATGGGCTCGCCGGTCTTAATATGATATTTTTTCGCCGGAATCGACTTCGTGAGGATGATTCCATGACGCTTACTCTGGTCGCCGCCCACCGCACTCGGAATCGTGCGGAGATCGAGCGTGCCGCCGAGATGGTGGATCCGATAGCACGCCTCCCAGCTGAGAAACGCAGAATTCACATCGATATGAAAGATAATCCGTTCCATAATCCCACCTCTTAACGCGAAACGCTTGACAAACATCTGTTCTATTTATTATGATAGCCGTGAACGGAACGGATGTCAATCATAAAAACGAGCAGATGTTCTAATTAATTTTTATAACAGCGCCCGGCGCAGGGCGGGAAAATAGAGGGAGCTAGATGGAGCAGGAGAATCGGAGAGAGCACGGGCGGACGGGATATCAGGGCCCGCGTGCAGAGCGACAGCAGCATAAAGAAGAGATAGAGATGCATTCGGCCCATGCAAGTGACCGGGACCCGGGACCTTCCCGTCAGGCGGAGGACACCAGCAGTGAACGTGGAAAAAGCCGTCGGAAGCCCGAAAACCAGCAGGTGGTGAGGACTGAACAGCGGAGAGAATCTTCGATAGAAGTGCAGCAGGCACCGGCAGCCGGGGCGATGCGAGGAACGAAGCGCTGGGTCGGGCTGTGGAGTGTCCTTCTGCTCGGCATCATCGTGGCGCTGGGCGTGATGATGCTCCGTCCGGAGAGTGAAAAGCGTGTGCCATCAGATGGCTGTAATATAGGAGAAAATCGGACGGCTTCCAGTGAAACCACGGGTATGAATGAAGAAGCCGGTGCAGATGAGGCCGACTCGACAGGAAAGGAAATGGATGGGTTCGTTTCCGAATCCGATGAAAGTGAGAGCGGAGCGGACGACACCACGATCATGATCGAAAATCCGATGGAGGCAGATGCGGCCGGGAGCGCTGGGGCTTTGGGGGATGCCGAAACAGAGGGGACGGAAGCTGTGAAGGGAGCGACGCGCCTTCTGTTTGCGGGCGATGTGTATCTCAGCGACCACGTGCTGGAAGCGTATGACGCAGCCGGCGGCATCGACGGTGTCCTGTCGCAGGGCTACCAGGCGGAGATTCAGGCGGCGGATTTTTTTATGACGAATGAAGAATTTCCGTTTAGTACGCGTGGGACGCCGGCACCAGACAAGCAGTTCACCTTTCGTGTACATCCGGAGAAGGTGAAGCTGATGCAGGAGATGGGGATCGACCTCGTCACGCTCGCAAACAATCATGCACTTGACTATGGGCGTGACGCGATGCTCGATACGATCGATACGCTGGACCATGCAGGGATCCGTCACGTGGGTGCCGGAAAGAACCTTGCGGAGGCACGGAAGCCGGACGTCGTCGAGCTGAACGGGCGGACGTTTGCCTTTATCGGCGCGACGCGTGTATATCCGGAGGCGGACTGGGCGGCGGGCACGGATTCTGCCGGCATGTTTTCAGCCTATGATGGCGGTGCACAGCTCGCGGAGGAAGTGAAGGCGGCGAAGCAGCAGGCGGACTATGTCATCGCCTATGTGCACTGGGGCATCGAGCGGGAGGAGACGCCAAACGAGGTGCAGAAAAGCATCGCGCACCGACTTGTGGATGCGGGTGCAGATCTGGTGGTCGGCGCACATCCGCACGTTCTGCAGGGCATCGAATACTACCAGGGCGTGCCGATCGCGTACTCGCTCGGAAACTTCGTGTTCGGCAGCTCGATTCCGAGCACCGCACTGCTACAGGCAGATGTCGATGACGAGGGCATCCGGCTTCGCCTGATACCAGGTACGTCTGCCGCCGGCTATACGCGGAAGCTGGACGATGCGGAGAAGATCGCCGCCTTTTATGAAAAGATGAGCGGTCTCAGCAGTGGTGTGAAGATCGACGCGGATGGATATGTCAGTGCGTCGTGAGATGAATGAATAAATATTATCTATATCTGCCATGTCAAATATGTTATGATGAACGGAGTCTGGTGAACATACAGTCGATTCCGAAGCGCGGGATGATGTGCTGAACCGGATATGGACAGATGGTGTAGAGCAGGGAGGACTGGATATGCTGATGAAACGAACACCGATGCGGGATTATATGCTGATTGCGCTGGGCGCGCTGCTGATGGCGATTGGCAGTAAAAATATCTATGATCCGAATCAGCTGGTCGTCGGTGGTGTGACGGGTCTCGGCATCATCCTGCGGAGCTGGATCGGGATGCCGCTGTGGCTCAGTAATACTCTGCTCAACATCCCGCTGTTTCTTGCGGCGTGGAAGTTTCTCGGCGCGAAGTTTATCGGCAGGACTCTGTATGGTGCGGCGATGCTGTCCTTTTTCCTCTGGCTGCTGCCTGGTGTCAGTCTGATTCCAGATGGTGATCTGCTGCTGGCAGCTGTATTCGGCGGTATCCTTTCGGGGCTCGGCTTCGGCTTGATCCTGATCGGACAGGCGACGACCGGCGGTACAGATATCCTGGCAGCGCTCCTGCATATTCCGTTTCCGCAGTACAGCATCCCGCAGATTCTCCAGGTCATCGACTGGGGGATCGTCGCTATCGGTGTCGGTGCGTTCGGTGGTATCCATGCGCTGTATGCAATCATCTCTGTCTATGTCGTGACGAAGGTGTCGAACGGCCTGATGGAAGGCATGCATTACGCGAAGGCGGTCTGGATCATCACGTCGGAGCCGACGCAGATTTCGGATGCCATCCTGCAGAAGCTGGACCGTGGTGTCACTGGTGTGCATGCGATCGGTATGTACTCCGGTAAGGAAACGACGATGCTTTACAGCATCATGTCGAACCGCGAGATCACGTACCTGAAGGATCTCGTACATGAAATCGATCCGAACGCCTTCGTGATCCTCTCGGATGTCCGCGAGGTCATGGGAGAGGGCTTCTCCCGCGAGAAGCCGATACCGAAATCCGGGTCCCCTGCTATCTGAACGCTTACCACTGGGTGTTACCGTTCAGACAGGGCTGCTGTCTGCCGAGCCACGAGTGAACAGTAACCGCCGGGGCGCCGGTGTTTGTGAACTGTGAGAATTCCGCTTTACATTTGGCGGGCGACGTGCTATATTGTAATGGCGTTTTGAGGCGCATGCTACTGTAGCACAGTCGGTAGTGCATCTGATTCGTAATCAGAAGGTCACCGGTTCGAATCCGGTCAGTAGCTCGATATTCTCTTGTGACAGCAGTGTCAATCTGAACTAGAGTGACTACCGTTAAATCGTAAAGCGAATATTACCGAAGACAGAGTCCTGGTTTCAGATGCGAGAAACCAGGACTTTTTTGTAACACAGCTGACGGACGCGTCGGCGTTACTGCGCAAACGTTGTTCAGTCAAGGCTGCCCTCAGGGGCGTCTATGCAAAGGAGATTCCAGTGAAAAAAATAGTGAGTGCAGCCATAGCGACCGCGGCTCTGACCATCACAGCGACGGTGACAGCATTGGCCGGAAGCTGGGGACAGCAGAACGGTTCGTGGGTGTATCTGAACGACGCCGGACAGCTTCAGACGGGCTGGGCGTGGATCGATGGCAACCAGGACGGGATCGCCGAGTCGTATTATTTTGATCTGAATGGATGCTTAGCGACCGCTACGACGACACCGGATGGCTATACCGTGAATTCGGATGGCGCCTGGGTACAGGATGGAAGCGTGCAGACGAAGGTGATTCCTCTTTCGAATCCGAATGCGCTGGGCCGTCTCGGTACGGTAGCCGGCAGCTCGTCGATGTCGAGCGACAGCTTCCTGGTCGCAGGCAGTGCATACGAGAATGGCAAGAATTATATGCATTCACAGGAATCACTGCAGCAGGTCACCGGTCGTAAGGATATCGTAAACTTCGCGCGGCAGTATGTCGGTGCAGGCAAGCTCCGCTATGGTGCTGGTACGAATCTGAACGGTGGGCCGGTGGACTGCTCTGGTTTCGTGCTCGCCGTCTTCCGTCAGTTCGGCATTTCGCTTCCGAGAACCTCCGCCGAGCAGTGCGCAGCTGCTCCGCGTTATGTTTCCGAGGCAGAGATGCTTCCGGGCGATCTGATTTTCTATGGTAACGGTGGTCGCGTGAATCATGTCGCCATCTATACCGGTGAGAATTCCATCGTCCATGCGACGAACAGCTCCCGCGGCTGGGTCTTCGAGGACAGCGGTTCTTCTGCGATACACTACGCCCCGATCATCGCCATCGGGCGGTACTGGTGATATAATCCGGCGCGCGGTATGAATGTACTGCCGGGATGTTCATGCAGTTATGGTCTGGAAACTTCGCGCATGACGCCTGCGGATTATCCCGGTTTGACGGATCGTGTCAGGGTGTGTTGTAGAAGCGAAAATCCGGCGCGCGGTGAACCCGTAAAGGTCGACAGCATTGGCGGAAGCACATGGAGGTGCACATGTTTTTCTTCTTCGGAATCATGAATGATCAGAAGAATCTCGATTTTCATCAGCCGATGACCTGCGATGTGTGCGGGCGCATGGGGCAGTACCAGGTGTTTGTGACGTATATGGTGCTGTCGATTTTCTTCATTCCGATTTTTAAGTGGGGGCGTACGTACTATGTGCGCACGAGCTGCTGCGGCTCGCTGTATCAGCTTCGTCCGGAGGTCGGTCGCGCGATCGAGCGTGGAGAGAACGTTGCGATACAGCAGACGGACCTCTACCTCGAACAGCGTGGGCAGGCAGGCGCACAGAATCACTCCGCTAGTGCGCAGAATGACGCAACGTATGGACAGAATACGGCCGGGGCTTCAGCAGGAAGTACGCAGCAGCGGCTCCTCGAGCAGCAGGGCAAGTGGACGAAGGTCTGCTACAATTGCGGCTACACCACGACGGAAGACTTCGAGTACTGCCCGAAGTGCGGGAAGAAGTTCGAGTATACAGAACAGAAGTGATATCGTGGGTCGAAGCTCGAGTTTAAGGATAGGAGAGAACATCATGAGTAAAGTGGTTCTGGCCATCGTCTTTATCATCATCTGCCTGAGTGTCATGATCGGCATCCCGGTGTATCTGTACAGGAAATATAAGAAGCTGCAGAAGAAGTGAAGTATGCGACGAGCGGTCCAGCTAGCCGCCATCCGGGTTGAAATTTCCGGGTCGTCGCACAGCCAAAACCACATGACAGGGGGACACAGTTATGTTAAATGCAGTAGGCCGGGACATCCCGGACGAGATTCTGAAGCGCTATGGGAAGGAGCCGTTCCGGGGCAGCAACTACCGGGACGACAAACCATATACGAAGGCGGCGCCGACAGTGCGCGGCATGGTCGACCCACGGAGAAGCAAGATGGTCGGCAGTATCCGCGAGGCACTCGAGAAGTGCGGCGCGCGGGACGGCATGGTCTTTTCCTTCCATCATCACTTCCGCGATGGTGACCACATCGTCAACATGGTGCTCGAGGCCGCACAGGAGATGGGCCTCCGCGATCTGACGATCTGCGCGTCGTCGCTCGGCAAGTCACACAGCCGCGTCGCACAGATGATCGAAGAGGGCACCGTCATCGGCATCCAGACCTCCGGCATCCGTGACCGTATCGGCGAGGACGTATCCTTCGGCCGACTCGCGACACCGGCGATCATCCGAAGCCACGGCGGCCGCGTGCGCGCCATCGAAGAAGGGGACGTCCACATTGACATCGCATTTATCGGTGCGCCGACTGCGGACGAGTATGGCAACCTCCGCGGCGTCGGCGGCAAGAGTGACTGCGGCGTGCTGTCCTACAGTGTCGTGGATTCCCGCTACGCCGACCACGTCGTCGCCATCACCGACACCATGGTGCCGTTCCCGAACTTCCCGCCATCCATCCCGATGGTCGACGTCGATTATGTCTGCGTCGTCGACGAAATCGGCGACCCGGCGAAGATCGCGAGCAACGTCATCCGCATGACCCAGGACGTCCGCGAGCTGAAGATGGCTGAAGACTGCGCACGCGTCATGGCCGCGACCCCGTACTTCCGCGACGGATTTTCCTTCCAGACCGGTGGCGGCGGCGCATCCCTCGCCGCGACCCGCTTCCTCGAGCCGTTCCTCGCCGAGCGCCAGATCCATATGAGCTTCGCCATCGGCGGCATCACGAAGCCACTCGTCGACCTCCTGCATAAGGGCTACATCCGCACGATCGTCGATGCTCAATGCTTCGATCAGACGGCCATCCAGTCAATCCGAGAGGACCCGCAGCACTACGAGATCTCGACCTCCGAGTACGCGAACCCGCTGAATAAGGGAGCCTTCGTCAACAAGCTCGACTTCGTCATCCTCGGCGCGCTCGAGATCGACACCGACTTCAACGTGAACGTCACCACCGGTTCCGACGGCGTGCTCCGCGGCGCCCCGGGCGGACACCCGGACACGGCAGCCGGATGCCAATGCTCCATCATCGTGGCACCCCTGATCCGTGGTCGTATCCCGACCGTCGTCGATCGCGTCGTGACCTGCGTGACCCCTGGTGAGAACATCGACGTCCTCGTCACGGACTACGGCATCGCCGTGAACTCGCGCCGGAAGGACCTTCTCCAGTGGCTCCGGGATGCGAAGCTCCCGCTCATCACCATCGAAGAGCTGCGTGACATCGCATACAGCATCGTCGGCCGCCCGGACCCGATCGAGTTCCACGACGAGGTCGTCGGCATCATCGAGGCCCGTGACGGCAGCATCATCGATGTCGTGCGCCGCGTCGAACCGCAGAAGCCGTTGCACTGGATTGTGTAAGTTTGCCGGCCACCAGCTCCTCTGGAGCGAGCATCGCATTGCGATGCAATAAAAGAGTAGAAAAGCAGCTCCGCGAGGGCTGCTTTTTATGTTGGGCTCTAGACCAGCTTGGCTGCTGTAGGATGCCTGCCGGTTATGCCGCTGTGCACTGCACGTTATATAAGCAGGCGTCGAAAAACGTCTGGTTATACTCGACTAATTGGCGAACATCACCCGAAATACCGTAAAAAATCTGTAAAAATTGTGTATAGACCATATAAAATCCCTGTTTTTTCTTCTGAATACATGCGGTATAATGGAACAAACTGGGCTTTATACAGCGGCGTGTTTTTGTACTGCACACGTTAAAAAAATAACGAAACGGACGCCAGAAGCGTTCCTGCTGTAAAGATGGGAGAGCACCTCATACGACGATCATGCCGGCATATCTCGCCGGTCAGGGCATCGGTATATTTATGAGCACCTCATGCGAAGACCATGCCGGCCACGATCTGCCACATGTATTACGATCGCGGCGACGGCCGGCCAGGAAATCCGCCTGGACTGGTTGTGAAACCAGAAGCAACACCGCCCGGTATCACATAAAGCAAGACTGAACCGAACATCCTGTGGCGATGACGCCACGAATATTAAGGGAGAAACCATGCTGACAATACTAGTGAGTCTTTTGGGAGGCCTCGGCCTGTTTATCGCAGGTATGTACATGATGAGCCACGGTATCGAGAAGGTCGCCGGCGCGAAGCTGCGCAGTATCCTCGAAACCTGCACCCACAACCGCCTGACCGGCCTTCTGGTCGGACTGTTCTTCACCGCCGTGATCCAGTCCTCCAGCACCGCCACCGTCATGGCCGTCACCTTCGTGAACTCCGGCCTCATGGCGCTGAACAACGCCTGCGGCATCATCCTGGGCGCGAACATCGGTACCACCGTCACCGCGCTCCTCGTCGCCTTCCGCCTCTCCGCGATCGCACCGATCTTCGTGTTCGCGGGTGCCGTGATGATGAACTTCATCCCGAACCAGGTGGTGAAAAAATCCGGCGAAATCGTGATGGGCTTCGGCCTCCTCTTCGTCGGCATCTCCACGATGTCGGCGGCGATGGGCACACTCCGTGACATCCCGGAAGTCATCCACTTCCTGTCCTCGTTCACGAACCCGATCCTCGGCGTGCTGATGGGCTTCGTCATCACCTCGATCGTGCAGTCCTCGTCCGTCACCGTCTCGATCCTCGTCGTCATGGGCGCACAGGGCCTCGTCGACCTCCGGATCTGCATGTTCATCATCCTGGGCTGCAACATCGGCGCATGCTCGAGCGCGATCCTCACCGCGATCCCGTGCAAGAAGGACGCGAAGCGTGCCGCCCTCATCCATCTGCTGTTTAATGTCTTCGGCACCATACTGATGTTTGTCCTGCTGCTGTTATTCGCGCCGCAGATCGAGATGATCATCCGGACGATCGCCGGTACCGGTGACGACGCCGGCTCCCTCGGCAGAAGCATTGCCTTCGCACACTTCCTCTTCAAGGTGTTCCAGGTGATCGTGTTCTACCCGTTCATGGACCAGATCATCCGCCTCACCTACGTGCTCGTGAAGGGCGAGGACGAGGTGCAGAAGGATGGCGCGTACGAGCTCCAGTACATCAACCTCAGCAAGCTCCCGAACCCGGCCGTCGCGATCTACATGGCGCAGCAGGAGATGGAGCGCATGGCCCGTATGGCCTTCGAAAACCTGAACGGCGCAGTTCAATGTCTCCTGCGCGATGACGCAGATGGCCTCGCGAAGATCTACGAAAACGAGCATTATATCGACTGGCTCTCCGAGCAGATCAGCACCTACCTAACGCGTATCAACCAGAACGCGATCCCGCTCCGTGACGCCGACCTCATCGCCGGATACTTCCATGTGAACTCCGACATCGAGCGTATCGGCGACCACGCAGAGGACATCGCGGACATCCTGAAGGATTTCAAGCTGAAGA
Organism: Oribacterium sp. P9; assembly: GCF_046365365.1. Taxonomy (NCBI): domain Bacteria; kingdom Bacillati; phylum Bacillota; class Clostridia; order Lachnospirales; family Lachnospiraceae; genus Oribacterium; species Oribacterium sp. P9. Next base: position 102,916 of record NZ_JBKEIS010000006.1, read on the forward strand.
ACGTACAGCTGAGCACGGAAGGGAAGGAGGATATCAGGGGCATGCTCGACGTCGTCAACAAGCTCATGAAGGACTCCCTCGACATCTTCGCCACCGGCGATATGACCCACCTCGAAGAGGTGCGTGTCCTCGAGGATCGGACTGACGAACTCGAGACCAGCCTCCAGGATCGCCACATCCAGCGCCTCAGCGCCGGCAAATGCTCCGGCGAAGCCAGCGTCTCCTTCTCGGACCTCGTATCCGGCCTCGAGCGCGTCGGCGACCACGCCATCAACATCGCCTTCTCACTCTACGAAGCAAAATCACACACCCAGCCAGGCACCGCGAAAATCGCGAAACCGTAAAAGCGAGGGCAGGAAAAGAACAGGGGCTGTTGCACGACCGGATTGAAAAATCTGGTTGTACAGCAGCTTTTCTTTCGAATAAAGCATCGCGTGTCCAGCCGTTACTGTTCAGACAGGGTGATGTCTTCATCCTCGTTTGATTTTTTAGAGATGTCTATGCCGAGCGTCTCTTTTTGTTTGTTTGCCCACCCCATTCGACTGCCTTTATCTATTTACATATCGGTCCCGCCCCGTGCAAACAAACAAAAAAATCGACGATTTTTTCTTTGCGTGGGGATGCCGCGCTGGAATACTGCTCGATTTTCAGACGATCATCGAGCGCGGCCCGGAAATTTTCACTTAGGAACCGGGTGAAATAGATGAAGATGGATGGCACTATCCAATAACCAGTTGTTTTCGAAATCGTGGATATTTTTAACACCATCTATCATTTTTGTGTACGGAGCTAAACTATCTAAGATTTTCAAATAGGGCACTTATTGGATAGTTTTCTGCGAAATCAGGCATACGCATATAAGCGTACTATCGAATAATCCTCGCTTTTTAAAATAGTGGATATGTATTTCTGGCTTCAGAGAAGAGTTTCTTTTGGCTGATATCCAATAAACCTTCTTTTTTTAAATACTGGATACGCGAGCCCAGATTCCTCTTAGGAAATAAGGCTTTTCGTATCCAGTATTTTTGAAATCGCCTAAGAGTGGATAGTTTGCAGCCACCTGTCATGCTTACAGTCAAAAAACATATCCAGTATTTTCATCATCAAACCATATTGGATAGTAACGTTGACCAGGGGCTGCGAAGGGGCGACAATGGAATACTGTTCCTACGTTGCTGCCCCTCCGGCTCCTGCCTGAATCCGGTTGACGAGGGAACAGTAATGTTTGGTCAGTAATATGCGCGCGGATGCAACTATATTTAGTTGCATCCGCGCGTTTGAAAGTATATACTACTACCCAAATCAAACAATTGATAGAAATATTAGAACAGGAGGAACTCATATGAATAATACAATTCAATATAAAGGATATGTCGGAAGTGTTGAATTTTCTGAAGAAGATGGTATTTTTTACGGTAAAGTTCTCGGCATCCGTTCATTGATTTCCTACGAGGGGGAAAATGCGAAAGAACTTTTAGATGATTTTCACGGTGCAGTGGATGATTATCTGGAGTCCTGTAAAGAGCTTGGGAAAGAGCCTGAGGTTGCCTTTAAAGGCAGTTTCAATATCCGCCTTTCCCCTGACCTCCATAAAAAAATATTTATTTACACCGCTGCACATCACATGACGATAAATAAGTATATCGAAAAAACGCTTGAAGATTCCCCAGCAGCTCAAGTTGTAATTTGAAATTTCTCGTATGACCAATACCATCCAGAATAACAGTAAAGTCTAGCTTATCAAGCATCAAAACAGGGATTGACCACAACGGTCAATCCCTGTTCCTTACTATACCATATTCGATTGTTTACAGGAACATGCTGAGTAGTGCGCCCATGCCGAGTCCCATGAAGTTTCCGACGGCGCCGCCGAGTACACCCATGAGTACGCCGATGCCAGCGTAGGAGGTGTCATACGCAGTCGCGATGATCGGGGCCGTCGCGGTACCACCGATGCAGGCTACAGAAGCGGTCGAGCACATGCAGAGATCCCAGTGGAAGAGCTTCGACAGGAGGAACATGAGCACGACGTGTACAACGATGATCGCGATACCATAGACAACCCACATCGGAGCTGCGAGGAGGTCGACGAGGGTCGAGGTCGACGCCAGCATGGAGATGACAGTGTAGAGGTATAAGCCGGAGAGCTCGGAAACGCCCGGGAGTTTACCGATCGGCGTCATCGCAGAGATCAGACCGAGAATCGTGACGAAGAGGGTCGTGCAGGTTCCCTTATCAAACATCGCGAGACCGACACTCTTAAAGAAGGCGCCCATCTGTGCACCGACGAACTGACCGAATACCGACACCATCAGGCTGACGCTGAGCAGGATGACGAGATCATTGGCTGACGGATGCACATTCTTCTCACGCTTCACCTCTTCATTTGCAACTGCAGCGATCGCATCGAGCTTCGAGGTATCTGCCTTGGTTGCCTTGTTCCACTTCGGAGCGAACTTTACAGCGAAGAGGAGCAGCGCGATCCACATGGAGTAGCACGCAGTATCGAGTGCCAGCGCACAGGAGTAGGCACCACCGTCGACCGGAAGGGCATCCTGCATCGCCGCCATGTTCGCAGAACCGCCGACCCATGACGCATAGAGCGCAGCCGTCGCACCCCAGGTCTTCTCTGCGCCACCGAGGGCGTTCACGAAGAGTGGGTAGAGCGCGAAGAAACCGACGCCGAGTGTGACCGCACTGCCCATGAAGATGCAGATCATACGCGGTCCGAGCTTCGCGAGCTTACGGAAATCGCAACGCAGCAGCATGATGAAAATCATCGCATACAGAAGATTATTCTTGACTGCACCGTACGCCGCACGACATCCGTCGGAATCGTAGAAACCGATGGTGCAGAAGAACATGTTGATGATGTAGACCCACACGATCGCCGGAACGTAGTTGAAGATCTTCCACTTCGCGTACTTCTCCAACGCGAGGATGATGCCAGACAGCATCAGCAGGAAGGCGATGTAAGTAAAGCCGTTTTGAATTGCAAACATAAAGATACACTCCTTTTTATTTTTTACAGCGGTGAACGATTCACCACTGCAGTTAACATAGCTCTGTGTTCGGCCAATGCAGGCATCACGCATCTGGTGGCTCCGCGCGAGCCGTAGCGAAGCGCGCTAAGCCGCCGCGGCGCTGCATCTGTCGGCGCAGGATAGTGCACTGCCTATACGTCGTCTGGTCGCAGCGCCCGGGCAGCGTCACAGCTGACGCAGAATATGCTCCTTCACAGCGTCGAGCGGGCTCTCTTTCCACGCACCCTTCTCGGCTTCCGCCGCGAGCGCCATGATGACGCTTAAGTCCATGTGCGCGCCCTCGACGTAGCCGTCCGGCTCCGAGCTGTAGAAGTAGCCGTTCCAGGTCTCCTCCGACGCGTCCCGGAAGCGCTCCGGCTCGAGATAGAGCATCTTCCGACGCTCCTCCGCGATGAACGCCTGCGCCGACAGTGGTGCGAGCCGCGCATACTCAGCGGCAGAGACATTGGAAAAAATGGAAGGAAGCGGGGCCACGTCGATCCGCTCCTCGCCACGCACGATCCGGATACCGAGCGCCTCGAAATCCATGCGCTCCTCCGTGAACAGAAGCTTCAGCAGCACGCCGGTGTCCGTGTACGGATGCACCCGCTGATAATCGGTGTCGAAGATGAAGTTGCCGAGGGAGTAGAAGATGGCCTTGCCGTCGTCGAAAAGCTCATAATTCTCCGGGACATGCGGGTGATGCGCCACGACGACGTCCGCGCCGAGCGCGAGGTAGCGGAGATAGCGATCGCGCGTGTACGGACTCGGCAGACTCGTGAACTCCTCACCGCCATGCGACACGACCACGCACCAGCGACAGCGCGCCTTGATCTCCGCGATACGCCGCGCGATCAGCTCGAAATCATCCCAGCGGAAGGTCCCCGGCTCTGTCGCCGTGGCCGGGATACACTCTGCCTGGTACGCCACGCAGATCATGCCGATGCCGCCTGCCTCCTCGAGGTAGACCGGCTCCGACGCCTCCGTCTCGTTCATGCCCGCACCCAGCGTCCGCGCCCCGATCGACGCCGCGCACTGCTTCGTGCTCCGCACACCCTCGACGCCCGCGTCCATCGTGTGGTTATTGCCAATGCTCCAGATATCTGCGTGCATGGCTTCGAGGACGCGCGTCGCCGCCGGATCCATACTGTGGAAGAAGACCCCGCGGGAGCCGTCATCCACCGCGTCGATCAGCGCACCCTCGACGTTCGCGACGGTGTGATCCGCGCTGTGGAAAAACGCAAGCACCGGCTGCGCGAGCAGATTCGGATCCTCCCAGCGCTTATCCATGTACCGGTCGAAACCGATATCCCCGGTGAACACGATCGAAGTGGAAGATTTCGGATGATTACCAGCACCCGCCGTAGCGTGAGGCGTACCTGCCTCGTGACTACGCGTGCTGCTCGTCGTGTGGGTTGCGCCTGCCTCGTGATTGCACGTGCTGCTCGTCGTAGGATCGAGAGCCATAGAACCTCCTTATGCAAAAAAAGAAGCAGGAACGGAAGAGCAGCGCATCAATGCGCCATGGTCATGGGTTCTTACTTCTGCCAGGTTATCGAAATGCTATGTGGATATCTCAACACGGTTTATTAAAAATGGACAAAACCGGATAGACATCAAGTAGTATTTTAATGAAAATGAATACATCTGTCAATACACATAACGCTTAGGCATGGCATGGCAAGTACGGGAGGAAAATTGTGAAAAAAAGATCGGTCGCACCGTTTGGTGCGACCGATCTCTGCATCAGCCGTTTGCGGCTTCACTTGTTTTGATTCTGTCGAGGATCGCGAGGCGTTCCTCCTCTGTGAGGACATGCTTGCCTTCGGAGGTTTCACGCGGGTCATCCGCAGGGATTTCGACCACGCCTGGGATCGTGCCGTGTGGTTTATCAGCTTCTGTGGTTGATTCAGCAGCAGTGGAGGAGGCAGCGGTGCCGGCTTCTGTAGAAGCTGCGCTGTGGTTCTTGTCGGCTGCCTGCTCGGATTTCGGCTTGTCCGTGCCGTCAGAGGTTTTGCTTCCCTTCGTGCGATCGGTTCCAGCGCCATTTGTTGACTGAGCTGCATCTCCAGACTGCGCTGCGCCCTCTGCTTCACCTGACTTGTCTGAGCCCGCCTGCGCTTTCCCAGCGGCCCCACCAGCCAGATTTGCGGCACCGGTCTGTCCGGCCGTGCCCGGCTTCTGTTTATCGCCTGTACGTCCCGGCTTCTCCGTAGCCTTCGTGGCTTCCAGTGCGGTCTCCGCGGCAGCTTCGGCGATCCTTCCATCCTCGTCGAGTGGGAGACGCTTACCATTTTCGTCGGTCGGGCCGACGTAAGCGACGGTCTTGAAGTCATCGAGTGCAGCCGGGAGCTCGAGGTCACCGCCGAAGAGGATGCCCTGAAGGCCCGCGGCCTGCTCCTTCGTACCGAAGCTGATGATGAGATTACCATCACGGTCGGCGGAGAAGTGGTCGTTCACCGGCACCACCGAGCGGGTAGAAGAGCTGTACGGATTGTTCGCTGTGATGCGACCGAACGGCTTCGTGCCGTCACCGGTCGCGATGTAGAGATCGTTGTCACCGGAAGCCAGCATGTAATCGACACCGACGATGCCACGGAAGAAGTCGCCGGCCACATGCTCGCTGTGACGCACGATGCCATCATCCGCGCTGTCATCCGCCAGCCGCATCTGGTTCTTCCCAAGTGCATAGGTGTAATCGTTCAGGCGGTTCAGCCCCGCGACCGGGATATAGTGGAACTCATCGAGGGCTTCCACCGCCGGATCCAGCAGCGGCACCTCGTCCGCAGTATAGCCCTGCGCGTTCGCGACCTTCTGATCGATGAACTTCTGCAGCGTATCGGCGAGGAAGCCCTGGCCAGCGTCGTTCAGGTACAGGCCCTCGACGGTGTATTTCTGTATCGCTGCCTGGGCCGCCTTTACCTGTCCATCTGCATCGTCAGCCTCTTCCGTAGCCGAAGCCACGGCCCCATCGGCCCCAGAGCCAGCGGCCATCGCGACGGCCTTCTGTGCAATCTCCGACGTCGTGGCGCCTTTTCCCGCGCCCTCCGGGTCCAGCATCTCCATGCCGACGTTCACGACATCCGCGTGGTACTGCTTTGAAATCGTGCGGAGCGTCTCCGTGTTCTCATCCGCGAAGCCGAGCTCCGGGCTCGTCAGGGCCTGGCTGGAGAGGAGAGAAATCACCGAGCACTGCCGGTACTTCTCGCGCAGCCCGCGGAGCACCGCCTCATACCAGGTCGGGAACTGCGACGGATCATCCGTCATCCCGAGGCTCACGATCGCGAGATCGTACTCATCCTTCCGGAACGCGTGGGACATCGTGTTGTTCCAGCCCTCCGCCGAGATCGTCCCGTCCTTCGACACCTCCACGCGGCCGTCCCCGACCATCTCCGCGAGCATCGCCGTCGCCGCACCATCCGGCTGCTGACGAAGCGACGCCCATGCCCCGAAGCCGCCATTCTGCTCAGACAGCGAAACATTCGTCAGCTCCACGGTCACACCGTACTTCATCGCCAGCGACGCCTTCAGCCGCTGCGCCCAGGAACGCGCCGCCTGCGACGCACCCATCCCGGCACCATAGCCATCACCGACCACCAGCACACGCACCGGCAACTTGTCCTGCAGCCGCTGGTAGAAGCTGTCGTTCAGCTGCCGCTCGAGTGAAAGCAGCTGCTGATCGGAGAGCCTCTGCTGCGTCGCCTGATCGAACACCTTCTTATTTTCCGCACGCGCCCACTCCTGGTACGCCGCCTGCGTCTGCCGGTCATGGTAGAGCACGACCCCCGTCGCACCCACGATCAGCACCGCCAGCACGACCCCGCCGGCCTTCAGCAGCCCCGGATTCACCGAACCACGCTTATCACTTCTCATTAAACGAACCTCCCACACATCGGGCATCATCTCTGCCCGGTCCCTACGTACCATTCTAGCGCAGCCGCTCAGTGAAAGAAACCATAATTATGTGGCATTTTGTGCCCACTGCGATATACTATAAAATCGAGGTCCGTCCACACGGCCTCGCAGCACGACATCCAAGTCCGTCTGCACGGCTCGTGACATATCATCCCGATCCAACCGCACGGCCTCGCCACACGTCATCCCGCTGCCACGCGCAGCTCAGCATAGGAGAGAGCATATGAAAAACGAAAACCACTCGAAGGAACAGCTTCGGCACCAGCGCCGTCGCCCGATGCGCATCTTCGTCGGCGCGATCCTCTGCATCGCCGCCGTCGGTTCCGCCTGGACGATCAGCCAGTACCGCGCGCGTAAAGCCACAGAGGCGGCCAATGCAGACAACCCGGTCTACGGGACCGAGGACACAGCTGCACTGGCGAACCAGCAGCTCGCAGATGCCGGCATGACTGAGGACGCCGACGGCAAACTCGGCCTCGAGGGCGTCACCCTCGACACCGACTACCTCGCGCAGATGCTCGAATCCGCAGCGGCAGAGCAGCAGGCGAACCAGTCGAAGCTCGTCGAGATCAACTGCACGAAGAACGCCGACGGCACCCTCAGCTATACCGTGAACGGCGACGCTACCGCGCGCCCACACCTCTTCAACCTCGACGAGTTCAGTTACAATGGCGTACATTATAAAAGGAACAGTGCCGTCAAGGCCTGGCTCATCCTCGGCGTCGATAATAAGGGCTCGCTCCAGTACGACCGTGACATCTCGGAGATCGGACTCTCTGATGGTATCTTCCTCGTCGCAGAGAACACCGCGAACAACAGCGTCCACATCATCCAGGTACCACGTGACACCATGACCGAGGTCACCGTCACCGACGAGAACTCGAACCCGATCGGCACCGAGATCAACCACCTCACCCGCGCATGGATGTACGGTGATAACCACGCGAAGTCCGGTGACTACGCGATGAAGGCTGTGTCCGGCGTCTTCGGCGGCCTCCCGATCGACGGTTATATGGCCGGCTCCATCGACATCATCAACGAACTGAACGACTACGTCGGCGGCGTCGAGGTCACCATCGAGGGCGACGACCTCGCGAAAGCAGATCCGACCTTCGTGAACGGAAAAACCGTCAAGCTCGAAGGCGACATGGCCGAGCGCTTCGTCCGTTACCGTGACAAATCCGTCGACTTCAGTGCCATGACCCGTATGGACCGCCAGCGCCAGTACGCCATCGCCTTCGAACACGCGATCATCGCGAAGCAGAAGAAGGAAAGCAATGCCATCGCCGGTATGTTCGACCTCATCGAGGACAACATCGAAACCAATATGGACCGCACCAGCTACCTGAAGATCGCGATGGACGTCGCCCTGAAGGATAAGCCACTCTCCGAAAGCGACTTCTCAAGCTTCGCCGGTGAGAATAAAGTCAATACCGTCGAAAATCTCGACGAGTTCTGGCCGGACTACGCCGACGTCGACCAGCTCACCCTCGACCAGTTCTTCCGGAAGGTGTGAGGGTTTAAACGAATATACGCTGTAAGGGCCATACGGTGTAAGACTTTAATGGCGAATATATGTAAGGCTTTACGGCTTATAGTAAGGCTTTAACGGCGAATATATGTTTGACACATATATGGTCGAATGGTATTATATTAATAGAAGTGCTACCGATAGACGGTTGGCCCTTAAATTTGATAGTTACAAAAGTAACCGCCAACGTTTTCTCAGGACCTGGCGGTTATTTTTGTGCCTTTTTATTGCTTTCGGAACCCATTGCGTATCCAAGCGCAAAGCATGTAATACACAGGCTAAGGATGGATATGAACAAATCAGTTGTCAGCATAACACAATCCCTCCTTTCATAAGATTTCTGCGAACAGATTTCTATGTGATCAGAGGTCACAGTCCTCTGTTAGAAGGACCAACCGCCTACCGAGTATGGTAGCACTAAATATATTATAGCAAACGTTCGTTCTTCGATCAATAAGAAAAACAAATGTTTCCAAATAAAAGATGGAGATGACAGCGATGACCGAAAGAAGAAAGATGGTCAGGTGAGTGGCTGAATGGGTGACTGGCGGAGCTTGCCTCCCCTGCCGCCCACCCTATTTAAGTAGCGGTAGCGGAAGATCAGTGGGCCCACCCATGCGGCAGGGGCCGCTAATCGGAAGGGATGCCGCGCGGGAATACTGCTCGATTTTCAGAGAATCATCGCGCGCGGCCCGGAAATTTTTACTGGTGAACCGGGTGAAATAGATGAAGATGGACGGTACTATCCAATAATCGGTTGATTTCGAAATCGTGGATAATTTTAGCAACATCTATCATTTTTGTGTACGGAGCTAAACTATCTAAGATTTTCAAATAGGGCACTTATTGGATAGTTTTCTGCGAAATCAGGCATACGCATATAAGCGTACTATCGAATAATCCTCGCTTTTTGAAATAATGGATATGTATTTCTGACTTCAGAGAAGAGTTTCTTTCGGCTGATATCCAATAAAACTTCATTTTTAAAATACTGGATACGCGAGTCTGGATTCCTCTTAGAAAATAAGGTTTTTCGTGTCCAGTATTTTTGAAATCGCCTAAGAGTGGATATTTTGCAGCCACCTGTCGTGCTTTCAGTCAAAAAACATATCCAGAATTTTTATAATCAAACCATATTGGATAGGAACGTTGGCAGGGGCGGCGAAGGGGCGGCAACGGAGTACTATGTCTCCGTTGCCGCCCCTCCCTGCCAGAACTGTCACACGAATATACGTTGCAAGGTTTTAAAAGCCGATAGTTCGGGCGAAAAATTATTGTTACGAGAGTGGATCGCAGATATGTTTTCGGAGTCGAAACGGTGTGACATATACCTGCGTGGGACTAACACGAGAAAATAGGGACGAATATATATATATATATATATAAATTTCGTAATTTCTTGCGAAAATCTTAAGAAAGCTTAAACGAAACTTCCGAAAACGGTCACAAAATAGACATGACCTCTTTTCCGTACACCGGTTGACGAATTCTGCATACGGCTATAAAATCCTTAAATGAAACTGAAAAATCTATAAAGTTTATTGTTCGGGCTTTATGGACGAAACGCAGTTTTTAAAATTTATATGGAGGTAAAAATATCATGAAGATGAAAAAGCTTTTAGCTCTTGCTATGGTTGCTTGTCTTACAGTTGCTACCTACTCTGTAGGTTTCGCTGCTAACTCATCTACCAATAACAGAGGCTCTTCTTCCAGCTCCAGCAGCCATCCGCTTTCTAAGGAGTCTGAGAATTACTATGCAAGCCTTAACGCTCAGAAGACTGCAAACGGCACTGGCGTAGCTACTGTCGCTGCTGCTGATAACGCAAACGTTCAGGTTGCAACTGCTACACAGACATCCAACGGTGCTACTGTAACCATCCGTACCACTGCTGGTACAGCAGCTGCTGGCGTTCAGACAGCTCCGATGCTGATCGTTAACAACGGTACAGCAACTGTAGGCTGCTACGTAGATATGACCACTGGTCGTCCAGTGGCTACTGGTAAGACGGAGATCTATATGTCCTACAACGAGGCAGGCGTTCTCGTTTACCACTATGTAGACGCAAACGGTTTCTTCCTTACCGGCGTTCACGTAATCAATGGCGTGACCCTGAACTTCAACGCTGAGGGTACACCGATCGCTTAATCAGCACTTTTACCTACGTCCGGCGGACTCGAGCCGCTGATGTAGGGTGCGCGCACAAGGATCCCCGCATCATGGATGAAGGATGGGAAAGGCAGCAGGCGAAAGCACTACTGCCTTTCATCATGCTCATACCGCGATGACGCCTAGCGACCAGAACGTGCGCCGATACAGTTCCCGGAACCATGTTCCGAGGACTGTAACAGTACACGAAAAGGAGAGAAGAACAGCGATGTTCGACATCCACTCCCATATCATCTACCATATCGACGGCGGAAGCCACGATCTCGAGGAGTCCCTCGAGCTGATCCGGCAGGACGTCGAGCAGGGTGCCCACGCGATCATCGCGACCCCGCACTACTATGTCCAGTACCCGACCGACCCGGCGCGCATCCGCGCGAAGCTCGCGACGATCGAAGAGGCCAATGCCTCCGCCCTCGACGTACGTCTCTACGCGGGAAACGAAGTGCTCTGGTTCGACAGTATGACCGAGCGCCTGCAGTCCGGTGAGATCCTGACCCTCGCCGACAGCCACTACACGCTGATCGAGTTCTACCCGGAGGAGAGCTACCAGACCATCCTCCGCGCGATCCGAAACGTACGAAACGCCGGCTACCGCCCGATCATCGCCCACGCAGAGCGATTTAAAGCGATGCAGGAGCACGGCCTCGCGGAGGTTCGCGACCTCGGTGCCTATGTACAGCTCTCCACCGAGCCGCTGTCACATAAAGGCCTGTCCGGTCTCTTTGACCGGGAAACGAAGTTCATCCAGAAGGCGCTCCGGAACCAGGAAGCCGACTTCCTCGGTACGGACATGCACCGCGTCGACTGCCGGCCACCCGTACTCCGTGACGCGATCGACTGGATCGAGCGGAACCTCGACCGAGACTACGCCGACGCCGTCCTACAGGGAAACGCAGAAGCGATCCTCAGAGATGAAGAAATATATTAATAGGAGATCAAGTTCATGCCTGATAATACAAAGACCTCACAGCCGAACACCCCGGCCGCAAATAAGCGAAACGCCCAGAATGATGTGATCACCATCGACCTCGTGCAGCTCTTCTACGAGCTCCGTCGCCACATCGCCCTCCTGATCCTCACCACCGTCATCGGCGGCGGCCTCGGCTTCGCGATCTCACGCTTCGTGCTGACCCCGACCTACACCAGCACCTCGATGATCTACGTCATGAGTAAGGAGACGACCCTCACGAGCCTCGCGGACCTGCAGATCGGCTCCCAGCTCACCCAGGACTATAAGGTACTCGTCACCTCCCGTACCGTCATGGAGGACGTCATCCAGAAGCTCGGCCTCAAGTATGACTACGCGACCCTCCGCAGGAAGGTCACCCTCGACAACCCGTCGAACACCCGAATCCTGAACATCTCCGTGCTCGACACCGACCCGAAGATGGCGAAGCAGCTCACCGACGCCGTCGCCGACAGCGCGTCGAGCTACATCGCGGATATCATGGAGCAGGACCCGCCGAAGATCATCGAGTATGGTGAGATCCCGCTTCAGAAGACCGGCCCGAAGACCGGACGGAACACCATGATGGCGGCCCTCCTGTTCCTGCTCGCGGCTGTTGCGTTCGTCACCATCGACATGCTCACGAACGACACCATCAAGACCGAGGACGACATCGAAAACTACTTCGGCCTCCCGGTACTCGCCGTCATCCCGGAGAAGGATGCCGCCGCCGCGAAGCGCTCTGAGCAGTATAACTACGCAGCGAACCCGAAGTCCCGTAACCGAAACGTAAAGAAAGGAGCGAAGAGATGATTGAAAACAAGCATAAGATCACACTGACCCTCGCCCCGGACGACGACTTCCGCTACAGCGAGGCACTCCGTACCCTCCGTACGAACCTCATGTTCTCCGGATCCCGCGTAAAGAACATCCTGATCACCTCGACCTCCCCGAACGAAGGCAAGTCGACGATCTCCTTCGAGCTCGCCCGTGTCTTCGCCGAGTCCGGCAAGCGCACCCTCTACGTGGACTGCGACATCCGTACGTCTGAGTTTATCAAGGTACATCAGGTCAATGTCAAAACCGTGGGTCTGTCACAGATCCTCACCGGCCAGGTCCCGATCGAGGACGGCTTCTATACCGACGACGCCATCCCGAACCTCGACATGATCCTCGCCGGACCATACTCACCGAACCCGACTGAGCTCTTCGAGGACGAGATGTGCGACCGCCTCTTCCAGTTCATCAAGGAAGAGAACTATGGCATCGTGATTCTCGACACCGCACCGGTCGGTACCGTCATCGACGCCGCGATCCTCACGAAGTACGCCGACGGCGCAGCACTCGTGGCTGAGTCCGAGGTGACCTCCCGCCGCATGTTCCAGCGCGCGAAGGAGCAGCTCGACCGTACCGGCGTCCGCTTCCTCGGCGTGATCCTCAACAAGGTCAACATGACGAAGGGCGGCTACTACAACAGCTACTATAGGAAGTACGGAAAGAAGTACGACAAGTATGGCTATGGCTACGGCTACGGCCCGAGCGACGCTTCCGGAAAGAAGTAAAAAAGGGGGTTCACATGAAGGGTATCAGTTCAGAGTGGAAATGTCTCATCGGCGTGGTCCTCGTGTCCGCGATCATCCTGATCTACCTCGGTCTCATGCACCCGAGTGCGTATGCAGGACCGGACACCATCGACGGTGCCCGCGCCATGATCAGCACCGCGATCATGATGATCGCCTGCACCGGCATCTTCTGGCACCGTAATAAAGACTGATTAAGAACAGCAGCGTTTCGACGCTCCGCACAGCCGGGAATCCCGATAGGATACGGAGATGCATCCCACAGGACGGAGCGAAAAATATGCAGCGCATCCAGCACTGCATGTAGGATAGAGTGAGAGAGTATGAGCGAAAAGATCGACAGAACAACTGAAAACCACAGCACCGCGGATGCGACGCTTTCGAAACGAAAGGCCAGTCATCTCCAGCAGTCCTGGGTGATGCACGCCGGCATGCTGATGATCGCCGACGCCGGTATCCTCGTCCTCGCCTACTTCCTCGGCCTGTTCTTCCGCTTCGACCTCGCGTTCTCGCAGATCCCGACGAACTACTTCTGGGGCTACCTCTTCTCGATGCCCTACTTCATCGTGAGCACAATCACGGTGTTCTACCTCTTCCGCCTGTACCACAGCATCTGGTACTTCGCAAGCTTCGTCGAGCTCCTCAACATGATCCGCGCCTACCTGGTACTCATCGTACTGTATGCGTTTGGCGTGTTCTTCATGCATATGCACATGCCACGATCCTACTACATCATCGGCTACTGCCTGAGCTTCATGCTGCACACCGGCATGCGCTTCTTCTACCGCTTCATCCGTCTCCTCGACGGCATCGCCAGTGAGCGGAAGAGCAGTGAGCCACGCGAGCGCGTGATGATCATCGGCGCGGGCAATGCTGGCGGGATACTCATCAAGGAGCTCCTCACCAGTAAGCACCTGAAGGGGGATCCGGTCTGTCTGATCGACGACAACCTGAACAAGCAGGGCCGCGTCCTCGACGGCGTCCCGGTCGTCGGCACCCGAAACGACATCCTCCGTGCCGTACAGGAGTACGAGGTCACGGAAATCATCTATGCGATCCCGACCGCGACCGCTGCAGAGCGCGCGGAGATCCTCAACATCTGTAAGGAGAGTGGCTGTAAGCTGAAGACCGTCCCGGGCATCTACCAGCTCGTCAACGGCGAAGTCAGCGTCAGCAAGCTCCGTGACGTCGACGTCCTCGACCTCCTCGGTCGTGAACCGATCAAGATCAACAACGAAGAAGTCTTCAGTATGATCCAGGGGAAGACCATCCTCGTCACCGGCGGTGGCGGGTCGATCGGCTCTGAGCTCTGCCGGCAGATCGCACGCCACGAGCCGAAGCAGCTCGTCATCTTCGACATTTACGAGAATAACGCGTACAGCATCCAGCAGGAGCTCCTCATGGAGCACCCGGAGCTGAACCTCGTGACGCTGATCGGCTCCTGCCGGAACACCCACCGTATCAGCAGCGTGATGCAGCAGTACAAGCCGGACATGGTCTTCCATGCGGCCGCACATAAGCACGTACCGCTCATGGAGGTGAGCCCGAACGAAGCGATCAAGAACAACGTCATGGGCACCCTTAAGACCGCCCGTGCCGCTGCCGACGCCGGCGTGAAGCGCTTCGTCCTGATCTCCACGGATAAGGCTGTGAACCCGACGAATGTCATGGGTGCCACGAAGCGTATCTGTGAGATGATCGTCCAGATGATGAACCGAAAGTACCCGAAGACCGACTTCGTCGCGGTCCGCTTCGGTAACGTCCTCGGCTCTAACGGCTCCGTCATCCCGCTCTTTAAGAAGCAGATCGCAGAGGGCGGTCCGGTGACCGTCACCGACAAGCGCATCATCCGCTACTTCATGACCATCCCGGAGGCCGTCTCCCTGGTCCTCCAGGCGTCGCACTACGCGAAGGGCGGCGAGATCTTCATCCTCGACATGGGCAAGCCGGTGAAGATTGACGACATGGCCCGGAACCTCATCCGACTCTCCGGACTGACCCCGGATGTCGACATCAAGATCAAGTACGTAGGTCTCCGCCCAGGCGAGAAGCTCTACGAGGAGCTCCTCATGAACGAAGAGGGTATGACGGATACACCGAACAAGCTGATTCACATCGGCCATCCGATCCAGATGGACGACAAACAGTTCCTGAAGGACCTCGACGAGCTCGACCGCGAAAGCCGGAAGGACGTCGGGAATATACGGGATGTGATCAAGCGCGTGGTACCGACGTATCACCAGCCGGAGACGGATAAGGAACAGAAAACAGTCTAAGACGACGGTTCAGACTTGCCTAAGATACACAGTTCGTCATCAGCACATTTAAAGCAAGGGATTTCAAATTCGTTTGGAAATCCCTTTTTCAATTCATAAACAGTGAAGACAAGCGCCGCCTGAACAGGGGAACAGAGCGCGGAGGGGGAAACATGGCTTTTACAAGAAAAGATGAATTTAAAGCGTTTGATAAGAAGGTATGGCTGGCATCCCCGACGATGCACGGCGAGGAGCTCGCCTATGTGACCGAAGCCTACGAAACCAACTGGATGAGCACCGTCGGTGAGAACATCAACCAGGTGGAGAAGATCGCGGCCGAGAAGGCAGAAGTGAAGTACGCCGTCGGCCTGTCCTGCTGTACCGCAGCGCTCCACCTCTGCTGTAAGCTCGCGGGCGAGCGCTTATACGGAAAGCCGGCGATCAGCCACGGTGCACTCGAAGGCAAGCAGGTGATAGCTGTATAATAGGGACAACCAAGAAAAAGCCTTGAATTTACAAGGGTTTTCGGCTCTAAGTCAGTCCCCGTTATTTGAAAATTTCTACGGAAACTGGAGTGGGTCAGAGAATCCAAGAGGTGAAGATGGCTTCTTGGATACTCATGAATTGACCCACCATCCAGAGTAGAAAATTCTATAAGGAGGAACTGACTTAGCTCACACGCCATGTCTGGCGGTGGGCTATGGTTAAGTTTTGTAGGGATACAAAGGATTAATCAAGAGGTAATGATTTATGAATAAGAAAGCAGTTGGAACAGGAGTCGCTTGCGGAGTTTGTCTTGGGACAACAATTATTGCATATGCAATAATGTCATTATTTTTTACAAAAAGTGAAACATCAAAACTCTCAAAAAAGACGGTTTTCCAATTTGATCTTTCCACTGATATGGCAGCAACGAAAGTGGGACCTGGTGATAGCTTTGATGTAAAACCAGTTATATATAATGATGCAACCGAAGAAATGTATGTGTTTATACAAGTGGATATGCCAACAACAGCAGATGGAATTCTTTACTCATTTGATGTTGATGATGAATGGTGTGTTGTGAGTGAGGATGATGGAACAGTTGTTTATGCTTATGGAAGTACTGAGATGACAATATTGGCTCCTGGAGATAGCACAAGTGCTCTGACAAATCAGATGACCATGAAATCAATCTCAAATGCAGAGTATGCAGCTATTGATGATATTAATATTACAATCACCGGTTATGCAATGGGAACAGAGGATATGTCTACCAATCCTGTGGATGCATGGAATGAATGTAAAACAATTGGAGATATTCAATAGCCGATATTAGTCCCTAATCATCTATCGACCCAAATAAGCAACAAAAAATGACCCTCATATCACACCCGTATTCATCATTATTCACAACTTTTCACCCATCTAACCTCAAAACTACCACTCTACACAACAAAAACCACACCAGAAATGGCGGGGAAGTGAAGAAGAGAGTGGCGGCTAGCGGGAAATAGGTGAAAAGAAGGGTGGAAATGAGGATGCGGAGGAGAAAAAGGTGGGTAAAAGTGTAGTAGAGAGGTGCATATCGACACCAATCCCTAATCATCTATCGACCCTCACTTTCACCTCCAATGCCTAATCATCTATCGACCTGAGAAAAATACCTGCATATCGACACCAATCCCTAATTATCTGTCTACCTATCAACTTCACTAATCTTAATACTCGCTTTTTGGTGAGTATGACGGTGCGGAAGAGGTGGAAATGAGGGGGTTGGAAAGCGTGTGGAGGGGTGAAAATGGGGTGCATTATGACACCAATGCCTAATCATCTATCGACCTAAAAACCATGCAAAGAAGTGTGGAGAACACACTCCAAAAATAAAAAAACCACACAAAACAGTGTGGGAATAAGGAAAAGAGGAAGTGTGGGAATGGAGCAGATGAGAAGGATGGATGAGATGGTGCGGATGAGTAGGTGAGGTTAAGTAGTTGAAAAGGGATATATGACCACACCGATGGCGTGGATAAGATAAGAACAGAAAACAAGGCAAGGGGAGAACAATGATGGAAAAAAGAGTAATACCGTTTAGTCCACCGGACATTTCGGAACTGGAGATAAATGAAGTAGCGGAAGCGATGAGAAGTGGCTGGATTACAACCGGCCCTAGAACTAAAGAGTTAGAACGTAGGTTAGCAGAATACTGCCATACCTCTAAAGTCGTATGCCTGAACTCTGCCACAGCTGCGGAGGAGCTTAATTTTAGAATAGCTGGTATAGGAGAGGGTGATGAGGTCATCGTTCCTGCTTATACATACACAGCTAGTGCAAGTGCCGCCATCCACTGTGGAGCAAAAGTTGTCTTTGTGGACAGTCAAAAGGACTGTGTGGAGATGGACTACGACGCAGTGGGGGAGGCGATTACTGAAAGGACTAAAGCCATTGTGGCTGTGGACCTGGGCGGCATTGTCTGTGATTATGACAAGCTGTTTGAGGTTGTGGAGAAGAAGAGATCCCTCTTCACTCCTAAAGAGGGAGAGAGTTTAGGAGCGAGAATCCAGAGAGCCATAGGACGAGTCCTTATCTTCTCCGATGCAGCTCATGCTCTCGGTGCCTCTCGCAATGGAAAGATGGCAGGATCAATTGCCGACTTTACGGATTTCTCCTTCCATGCGGTCAAGAACTTTACCACAGCAGAAGGTGGAGCTAGTACGTGGAGAGATATTGAGGGAATAGACAATGATGAGCTGTACCATCAGTACCAGCTTCTCTCCCTCCACGGCCAGTCCAAAGATGCTCTTGCCAAGACACAGGTCGGCGCGTGGGAATATGACATCATCGGCCCTTGGTATAAGTGCAATATGACTGACATCATGGCGGCGATTGGGCTGAGACAGTTGGATAGATACGAGGGTATGTTGAAGAGGAGAGGGGAGATTATTGCTCGTTACGATGCAATGTGTGATGAGCTGGGTGTGAAGCATCTTGTCCACAGTGGCGAGAACTTCCAATCTTCTAACCATCTCTATTTAAGTAGAGTGCCGGGAATAGGTGATAAGGAAAGAAGAGAAATAATAGTGAAGCTCGCGGAGCGCGGTGTGAACTGCAATGTCCACTATAAACCTCTCCCGATGATGACGGCTTATAGAGAGTTAGGTTGGGACATTAAGGATTTCCCTAATGCGTACGAGTATTATGAGAACCTCATTACATTACCACTCCATACGCTGTTGAGCGATGAAGATGTGGAGTATGTTATTGAGAATTTCAGAGAGGTTGTTGGGGAGTATTTGTGAGTTTGTTTTTTGTCGTTGTTTAGTCGTTGTTTAGTTTGATTGGATGCTGAGTAAGAAGAAAGATTACATTTTCTGTAGTTTATTTGGAGCATACATAGCTGCCGTTGTGTGGATCACACTGTTCAGCAGAATCGGTGAAGGGTATCGAGGATTTCTCTTACCATTCCATTCCTATGTGGAAATCCTGAAAGGTAACAGGCAGTTCCTTCTTGAGAACATAGGGAATGTGATCCTGTTCATACCGCTTGGAGTTGCTTTACAGTCGATCGGCGTGAGGGATGTGAAGAAGGCTGGTTTTCTAGCTTCTCTTCTTATTGAAGTCCTTCAGTTCACCTTTGCTCTTGGAACATTCGAGTGTGATGACCTCATCCACAATACACTTGGTGCTGTTATTGGAGCATGGGTTGCTGGAAGGGTTGGTGGAGAGATAAAGCTGAATGCTGGGATGAGAAGAGTAATTCTGCTCTCCATGGTTTTATGTTCTGCGGTTCCTTTCTCCTATAGAGAAGTTCGGCACCAGAAAATGGTGAGGTATGCGGCTATATATGACCGAGAGGATGGGACAAAGAATCTACTGGTTCTGAACGGCAAGAATGGATTTGCCTGGGATACCGATGTGTATGTCAAACACCTTGATGACGGTAGTCTTCATATAAAAGGCTCGTCCGATAAAAGGTCCTGGTGGCCGATAGGAGAGCTCACTTTGGAGCCTGGCGTGTATTCGTTCTCTGGTTTATCTGGTGTTGAGAAGAACACTGTGGGATTGGAACTGGAAACCAATAATCAACGGTTCACACCAGATGTTGGCCCGGTTGATGAGGTGAAGTTCTTCTTAGAAGAAACAACAAAATTGATGGTTTATGTGACTGTATATAACGGTTGTGACTGCGATGTAATAGCCACACCGATAATTTATAAAGAGGGGTAATTTGATGATATTGAGGAAATGGGAAGACCTTCCTGAATTCATGAAGATATAGAAAGGTGAAATAAAAATGTCAATTATAGGAGTGTTAGGAGCCGGTACATGGGGAATGGCGCTGGCGAGAATGCTGAGTAATTCCGGTCATGATGTAACGGTGTGGTCAGCAATAGAAAAAGAAGTTGAAGATTTTTCTAAATCTCGGGAGCATCCCAACCTACCGGGGATGGACATTCCGGCTGCTGTTGATTTTACGAAGAGTATAGAGGAAGTCTGTACAAACAAAGATATTCTTCTTTTTGCCGTTCCATCAGTTTTTGTAAGAATCACTACAAGAACGGCAAAAGAATATATAAATGAAGGCCAAATCATCGTTGATGTGGCAAAAGGTATCGAACCAGATAGTCTTTACACAATGACACAGGTCATCAGAGATGAGATAAAAAAGCCAGTCAAGCTAGTCGCGCTTTCCGGTCCAACTCATGCCGAGGAAGTAGCGAAAGATATGCCAACCACAATTGTCTCTGCATGTGATGACCTTGAGATAGCTAAGTATGTCCAGGATATTTTCATGAACACCTGCATGCGTGTTTATACAAACACAGATGTGACTGGTGTGGAGCTCTGCGGGGCACTGAAAAATATCATCGCGCTGGCTTCTGGCATATCCACAGGGCTTGGCTATGGGGACAACGCAAGAGCAGCATTGATTACTCGTGGCATGGCTGAAATTACCAGACTAGGAAAGAAGATGGGATGCCTTGAACAGACATTCTCAGGACTTGCCGGTATCGGTGACTTAATCGTAACAGCCACATCTGTGCATAGCAGAAACAACCGTTGTGGAAATCTGATAGGCCAAGGTGTGGAAGTGAAGGAAGCCATCAAGCAAGTTGGAATGGTTGTTGAAGGGATTAACGCCATCCCAGCAGCTATGAAGCTTGCAGAGAGATATGGTGTGGATATGCCGCTCGTCACCGCTGTTGATGCTGTTGTAAATAAAGGCGCAGATCCAGGTGAGACAGTCAGAACGTTGATGGCCAGAGAAAAGAAAAACGAAATAACAAAAGTAAGAAATGACAGAGGTACAGGTATGAAGAGAGTTATTACATACGGAACATTTGATTTGCTGCATTATGGACATATTAACCTGCTGAAGAGAGCTAAGGCTCTAGGGGACTATCTAATTGTTGTTCTCTCTTCTGATGAATTCAACTGGAATGAGAAACACAAGAAGACCTATTTCTCTTATGAGGAAAGAAAGGCACTTCTTGAGGCCATTCGTTACGTGGATTTGGTAATCCCTGAAGAGAACTGGCAGCAGAAGAGAAGCGATATGCACGAGTATCATGTCGATACTTTTGTTATGGGTGATGACTGGAAGGGTAAGTTTGACTTCCTAAAAGAAGAGGGAGTTGAGGTTGTTTACCTGCCAAGAACTCCTGAAATCAGTTCCAGCAAGATAAAGAAGGATTTGTATGATGCAAATGCCGTTGATGGCGAGAGCAAAACAAGCCACGACGATATCAATACAGATCCGGGAAAGTAATTAGTTTTGGGGAGTTTTAGATGGGTTTGAGAAAATGGGAAGAACTGCCTGATTTTATGCGGACAGAAGAAGTCAGACCATACTATGAGGTGTTAAAGAAGAAGGGAGCGAGTCTTTTCTTCAAAAGAGCAGTTGATCTTGTGGGTGGCTTGGTTTTGTTGGTGTTGTTAGCCATTCCAATGGCTGTGATTGCTGTGATGATAAAACTCGACTCCGAGGGTCCTGTGTTCTATCGTCAAGAAAGAGTCACTTCCTATGGGAGGAAGTTTAGAATACATAAATTCCGCACAATGGTCTCCAATGCTGACAAGATTGGCACAGCTGTGACCGTTGGAAATGACAGCCGCATCACAAAGGTTGGTGCAAAACTTAGAGGATGCAGATTAGATGAACTGCCCCAAGTTTTGGACCTTATTAGTGGAGACATGAGCTTTGTGGGTACAAGGCCGGAAGCGGTTAAATATGTGGAGAAGTATAAGCCAGAATATATGGCCACACTGCTCCTTCCTGCTGGAATTACGAGTGAAGCCAGCATCCGGTATAAAGACGAAGCGGAATTGCTGGAAGCAGCGGATAATGTTGATAGGGTTTATATAGAAGAAGTTCTGCCGGGCAAGATGAAGTACAACCTTCAGTCCATTATGAAATTTTCCTTCATAGGAGATATTGCCACCATGTTCAGAACTGTATTTGCTGTGATGGGGAAAGATTATGAGTAATTTTGAAGAAGTATATAGAGCCGATTTACATAGATACGGTAATGACAAGATTGATAAATACATAAAACTCTGGACATATCTTTTTAGAAAGTGCCAATTCTCTCGGGGGGGGTACAAAAGATATATCATGCTCTGTTGCTTATGGTTGGTAAAAAGCATGGTATTGAAATAGATTATCCTGTTTGTATAGGCAAGGGATTCTATATTAATCATCCATACTGTATCACAATAAACGATAATGTGGTTATAGGGCGGAATTGTAATCTCCATAAAGGAGTTACTATTGGCCAGGAAAATCGAGGAATTAGAAAAGGTACTCCAACGATAGGAAATAATGTTTGGATTGGAATGAATTCAACTATCGTCGGTTCTATTCATATTGGAGACGATGTTTTAATTGCGCCTAATACATATTTGAATAGAGATGTTCCTGATCATTCAATTGTAATAGGCAGCCCAGCAAAAATAATTAGCAGAAATAATGCTACAGAATGTTACATTAATAACTTAATTGGAGAATAGAAAATGATTGAAGGATTAGTATCCATTATCATGCCATCTTGGAATACAGAAAGATTCATAGCTGAGACGATCCAGTCGGTTATCGATCAGACTTATCAGAACTGGGAACTTCTCATTGTGGATGACTGTTCTACCGATAACACAGATGCGGTCGTTGCTTCCTTCAAGGATGATAGAATTAAGTATTTCCACAATGAAAAGAACAGTGGTGCGGCGCTCACGAGAAATAGAGCGATGAGAGAGGCTCGTGGAGAATGGATTGCTTTTCTGGATTCTGATGATTTGTGGATGCCAGAAAAGCTTGAGAAGCAAATTGCCTTCATGAAGGAGCACGGGTACACCCTCTCCTACACGGAGTACGAAAAGATAGATGAGGAGTCAAAGCCCCTCAATATATATGTATCTGGTCCTGAGAAAGTCAATAAGCGCAAGATGTACAACTACGATTATATCGGCCAGCTCACCATGATGTATAGCGCTAAAGAATTTGGACTCATCCAGATTAAAGATATCAAGAAGAACAATGACTATGCGATAAGACTGCAATTGTACAAGAAACCTGGAACTTGTGCTTACCTCCTGAAGGAGAACCTGGCCAAGTACAGAGTAAGGAAGGTCAGCATCAGTCATGATAAGTTCAGAAGGAAATTCAAGAGCCATTACGATCTGTTCCATATGTGCGATGAAAAGCCTGCGGTTGTTGCTGCGTGGTACACATGCTGGAATATGTTCTACGGGGTTTTGAAGAAAAGAAATTATGAGAAGAGTATCTGATATTGGCTTGGAGCCATTTCAAAAGAGAACATGGGCTGAAATTCAATTATCTTCTGTAAAGCATAACTTTGAAGTAATTAGGCAACAAGTCGGTAACGATGTGAAGATATGTTGTGTAATCAAGGCAAATGCCTATGGGCATGGAGCTGTTCAACTTGCAAGAGTATATGAAAAGTTAGGAGCAGACTTCTTCGCTGTTTCTAATATTGAAGAAGCGATGCAACTGAGACACAGCAATATTACATTGCCGATTTTAATCCTAGGCTATACAGATCCACGTTGTGCTTTGTTGCTAGCCACTAACGATATCTCTCAATGCGTTTTTTCAGAAGGGTATGGAGAAAGCCTTGCTCAACAGGCAGTTCAAGATGGCTGTAGCGTAAAAATACATATCAAGCTCGATACTGGAATGGGAAGAATAGGTTTTCCTTGTAGAAAAGAGAATCAATTACCTATTAGCCAGATTGGCAGAGTGTGTAAATTACAAGGATTGATTCCAGAGGGCATCTTTACCCATTTCGCTTCTGCGGATGAGGGCGATTTCGGAGAGGTCTTTACAAAGCATCAGTTTAAGTGTTTCCTGAAAACCATTGAAGAGCTGAGTAGCATTGGAGTGAACTTTCAAATTAGGCACTGCGCAAATAGCGCTGCGATATTTGAATATCCCGAAATGCATTTAGATATGGTTAGAGCAGGTGTGGTGTTATATGGCTTGCAGCCTTCTTTGGAATTGAGAAATCGCGGTGATTTAGAACAGGTGATAACACTACACAGCATAATCACCCATATAAAAACAGTAGAAAAAGAAGATAGCATCAGTTATGGGCGTGAATATGTTGCAGAAGAACTAAGAAGGGTAGCAACAATTCCAATTGGATACGCAGATGGCCTTTGGAGGTCCAACGCAAAAGAAAATCTTGCAATAGAGATCGATGGGCAATTTGCTCCAGTTATTGGACGTATCTGTATGGATCAGTGCATGATCGATATTACCGATTTGGGTAATGTTCAGATAGGAACACAAATCACGGTCTATGGATTAACGCCCAAGAATTCAATAGATAGCATTGCAAAAAGAAACAACACAATAAACTACGAAATCGTCTGTGCGCTCGGAGAAAGAGTACCTCGAGTGTATAAGGAAGATGAAACAATAGTCGCTATTGAAGATAGGATTGTGTAGTCAGTATACAGGAGGATTGGAGAGCAAATGGAAAGAGATTCTTTTTTATATAAGGCGAGGAGACAATGCCAGGTAATTGCACATAAAATTATGCCTGATGAGGCAATGTGCAAATTCTATTCCAGAATTCTTCTTAAGAAGAAAGTAGACTTGAAAAATCCTCAGACGTTTAATGAAAAGATTCAATGGCTCAAACTTCATGACTATCCAACAAATCAGTTAGTAATTGATGGAGCAGATAAGTATAAGGTTAGAGCCTACGTTGAAGAAAAGGGGCTTGGAAATATCTTAGTTCCACTGATTGGACACTGGGACAAGCCAGAGGATATCGATTGGGACAAGCTGCCGGAGAAGTTCGTTCTGAAGTGTAACCATGGTTGTGCATATAACATTCTTTGCAACGATAAGAGCACTTTCGATAGAGAAGATGCAATCAAGAAAATGCGTAAGTGGATGAAGGAGGACTTTGGTGCTTTCAACATCGAGACGCATTATTCCAAAATCAAACCTCACATTACATGCGAAGAATTCTTAGGTGACTGCATCATTGATTATAAGTTTTTCTGCTTTAATGGTGAGCCCAAGTATATCTATGTGTCATCTGATCTAATCCATGATCGTCAGGCACAGATTGGATTCTTCTATTTGGATGGAACGAAGATGCCGTTAATTCGAGACGACTATGCTCCAATGGATATAGAAGAGCTGCCGCCGTTCTTTGAACAGATGAAGGAAGCTGCGAAAGTACTGTGTCAGGACTTCCCATTTGTCAGAGTGGATTTCTTCTTGGCGAATGACACCTACTATTTTGCGGAACTTACTTTCACACCAAGCGGTGGCATGATGCCGTTTAATCCGGATAAGTATGATTTGGAGTGGGGAAAATTGATAGATATATCGTCGGTCAAGGAGACCAGCTATGAAAAGTCAAGCATAGATTAGCAGAAAATTATCTTTTTTATCAGTGGCTATAAAAGGGTAACTCTAACAGAGCTCCCCAAAGGGT
>NZ_JBKEIS010000051.1:0-816 GCF_046365365.1 Oribacterium sp. P9
CCTTTGTGATATCATCCTTCTAGCAACCAATCTTAAGTTGACGTTGGGTTGACGACATTGGGGCCTGGCCCCAATGTAGTCATAGGTCATGACACCTACAAATATCCAGGCACTGGTGATTTCTCCAGTATACGGATCGATAATTTCGGCCGGATCTCCAGCCCAATCAACCTCGATCTGCTGTCCAGGTTTCCTTGGGATGTGCATCGTTGCACGGCGTTTTTGCTCGTTCTGCTGAATGTAATAGCAGAACTGAGAATACATCAAAGCGTCGTCTCCATTTCGTTGACACTCCTCGAGGTATTCTGTCCAGAGGAGCTTTTTATTGACACCATTCCGTAACAGTTCCTTTCGGACGTAGTCATAGTCTGGCATGCGTTTTGTACTTTTCGACGCAGCGTTTTTTGGAAACATCTGCTGTTCCAGTACTTCGTCTGTGAAGGTTTCTTCCAGCGGCCAGACAATGGATAACTCCTTTGCGCGCCGTTGCACCTTCATGATAGTGTGCTGCGAAACATGGAGACTTTTCTCAATGTTTCGTAAAGATAATCCCAAGGCTGACAACCTTAGGATTTCACGATACTTGGTCATAAATGGCCTCCTTATAATAAATTTACATCGAATCCGATGTATGAATTCATTATAAGAAAGGTCGTTCGGTGCGGCTATACTCCCGGAATGGTGCTGTCATCTTATCCGGAATGGTGCTGCTCTAGCTCCGGTTTACTGCTGCAAAATGGCCCATAATATTCAGAAGGGATCACACCACGGCAGGAATGGAACCGGGATACACGTCCGCTGAACTTTATCGATGTC
>NZ_JBKEIS010000052.1:0-737 GCF_046365365.1 Oribacterium sp. P9
GAAAGGTTATGACAAGATATCTATTATGTAAAGAAATGCGAGAAAAAGGCTCAATTAGCCAACCTTTTGCTTAGATTTCTTTACATAATAATCAATGCAAGTAACATGAGACTGAAAGGAGGATCTGTCTCATGATTACAGATTTAAAACTATTAATAGAAACCTGCAGGAATGAAATGCATGACCGAGAGTATACCGGACATCATGCAGATATGATCAATAAGGAATGGATATCAGTTTTCCAGTGGTTTTCTGAAAAAGGTATTAGTGAGTTTACTACCTCGCTTGGATATCAATACTGCGATGAAATAATCGGTTCTCATATCATCGTAGATGGAATGACATTTAAGCAAAAAGTAAGACTACGCGCTGTACGGATGCTGATTTCGTACCAAAAGGATGGAGATTTTGAATTTCGTACTCCTCGGATCGAACGATCTTTTTCAGGTGAAACAGGGGAGAAGATTCTGTTGTTTTTTCAACATGAACGATCGATAGGACGTTCGGAAAAAACTATCGAATGTCGAGAGTTTTATCTGCACTCTTTTAATCAGTATCTCGTGCAGAATAAATTATCTTTTAACGACATGTCAGTCGATGTTATTGAAGAATATTTTCGCTTTATGGGGTATGAATTGTCAAACCGACATAACAGCGCAAATCATCTCAGACAGCTTTTTCATTATCTATACGATTGTGGATACTCAGATAGGGATAATGCTGTTTTTGTGCTCAAG